>CAZHLC010000065.1:0-11020 GCA_964532545.1 uncultured Leptospiraceae bacterium
CACCCTGGTAGCCCCCTATACCTATGCAGGTTCGCAGATTCAATTTGAGAGAAAAACTCGAAGCAATGGTACCACCTCATACCTGGCAAAATGGGTCGTGTCAGCTTCACGCTCGGCTCAAGATGCCCAGAAAAGACGTAATACTATCATCATCAGCATTCTGCCTGATTTTGACGTTGAGTTTGGTGATACCGATCATCAAGAGACTGACCTGTGGTGCCAGACTCAGGCCAGTAACCCCACCCATGCAAACTTCTGCGATGATAAGCTGGCCGGTGCTGGTTACTTCACCAAGAATGCCAGTCGCACACCCCTCTCTTATGAGGCCTATCTCTATTCAAATTGTTATGAGAACGGCAACTTCTGTGACTCTGGCTCTCTGCCAGACGATGCGGCCACAGCGGGCTTTGACATAGATCAGACCAACTCAAATGTTCACAAAGAATATTTTTTCAGTGAGCATGCAGGCGGTGGTAACGAAGGTAACAAGGGCAAGAAGTTTCAGGTAGTCATTGAATACCTCGATAGCGCCGGTAACCTCTACACTACCAAGTTTCCCTATAACAGCCAGTCAGACAATCTGGGTAACCATACACCGGTTCGCCTTGAGGTTGGTAACTTTCCTGACCCGAAAGCTGATACCAGTGGTTATACCCCGAATGTACCCTTTGGCACCGGAACTCATAATGATCAGTATATCTTTACCGGGCATGCCTATGGTTTCGCGACCCACAATACAAACTTTGCCACTGACCCTGACAACTGCTCAACGGTGCAGGGCAATACGGCCAACGGCGGCGCCATCAGTTGTACACAAGTCATAAGTGCCACCGATGCAACCATTAACAGCGGTAGTAATGCCGATGATGATATTATACATAAGATGCAGCTTGCTGGTAAAGAATTCAGGGCCAAGGGTACAGACATTGACCCAAGGTTTGAATTGATTCTCTATGGCATTCAGTTCGATGTGCAGCGCGGTGCCAGTTGCTTCGTTGACCCGACCGGGCAAAGCTGCAATTAATCAGCGATCTTTCTTTTGAACTTCAGATAAGTTTCCCAGTTCGACCATTTCGAACAGTTGGGCGATCTTGGGCTCAACATTCACGAAGCGCATACGGGTGCGACCCTGGTTTACACTTGAAAAGTAACGGTGTATTGAAATGAATTCGGCGATGCCCAGCGAATTGACATAGTCAACTTCGTTAAGGTCGAATACCAGGTTTTCAACTTCTTTGGGCAGGGTGTTATCTTCAACCAGGGTTTGAAATATTTCGTTTTTGCCTTCGATACGGGTTGAGGTTACGAAGATGTCGAGTGTGTCGCCACGATACTTGATTTTTACAGCCATGTTAGTCTTCTTTTTCAAATGTTAATGTAATCTCGTTACCGAGATTATTCCACGAAGCGCCACAAAACCGTTTTATGATGTAAATGCCGCGGCCCCTGGGGTTGAGTTTGCCGTTGGCATTGAGAATACTGGGCACAATGTTAGGATTAAACCCGATGCCCTCGTCTTTTATGTCAACTGTGATTTTATCTTTCTCAGGCTCGCGAATTCGCACCCGAACCGACTTGTCTTCGTTCCACCTATTGCCATGCTCCATAGAATTGGTGATGGCTTCATCAAGAATCAGGTGCAGCTCATATTGATCAACTTTGAGCTTAATTTTATTCTGCTCAAAGAACTTCATTACGTCGTCTATGAGCTGCAGGCGCTCTTCATTGCTGGTTTTGATATTCTCTTGATATAATATGTTCTGGTCTGCGCCTTCCACCACTTCCAAAGAAAGCGAAAAAAGACCTGCTGGCAAGGAAAAAGGGTCTCAAAAAATTTAACATCCGCAGAAATTAAAGTACTGGCCAAGGCATTTATTGTGTGAAAGCTGACAGGGTCGTAATGTGCGATACCCACCATCAACCAGCAGAGTATTATCCCAAAGAAGAATGCGGCATCGTGGGCCTGTGGAATGTTCCTGAGGCAGCCAATTTCGCATATCTGGGCATCTATGCTCTGCAGCACCGCGGGCAAGAAAGCGCTGGTATTGTATCTGCCAGCCCTGACCACCTTTATCGCTTTGCCGGCATGGGCAAAGTTACCGAAGTATTTCATGAAGAAAAATTAAAGCAGTTGAGTGGTTCAGCAGCCATTGCTCACAACCGCTACAGCACAACCGGCGCCAGCTTTCTGCGAAATGCCCAGCCCATCAGGGTTGAATCAAGGCTGGGCTCACTGGCCTTTGCCCATAATGGTAATCTAACCAATGCCTGGCAGATTCGTAAGCAGCTTGAAGAGCAGGGCACCATCTTTCAGACCACCGTCGACTCAGAGGTCATCTGTCACCTCATGGCCCAGTCGGGCGAGAGCGACTTTGGCATGGCCCTGATTGACGCCATCAGCAAAATCAAGGGTGCTTTCTCACTTGTTGTGTTAACTAAAGATGCCCTCTACGCAACCCGCGATGTAAATGGTTTCAGGCCATTGGTTCTGGGGCAGAAAGATAATGGCTGGGTATTTGCCTCAGAAACCTGCGCTCTTGATATTATCGACGCTGACTTTGTGCGCGACATTAAACCTGGTGAGTTTGTAAAAGTTGACCGTAATGGTGTGCAGTCGCACTTTCCTTTTAAGAAGGCCTCTGAGAATCTCTGTATTTTTGAATATATCTATTTTGCGCGGCCCGACTCAAAAGTATTCGGTGAGTCAGTCTATACCGTGAGGCAGCGCCTCGGCGAAATACTGGCTGAAGAAGCGCCAGCTGATGCCGATGTGGTCATCTCTGTACCCGACTCGTCAACGGTAGCCGCTCTCGGTTATTCAGCCAAATCGGGTATACCCTTTCAGACTGGTTTAATACGTTCTCATTATATTGGCCGTACCTTCATCGAACCCGACCAGAAGATACGCGACTTCGGTGCCAAACTCAAATACAATGCGATTCGAAGCGTGGTTGAAGGCAAGCGGGTGGTTGTTGTTGATGACAGCATCATGCGGGGTACTACCCAGCGCAAGATCGTTAAAATGCTGCGTTCTGCAGGTGCCAAAGAAATTCATGTACGTATTTCATCTGCACCTTCGCGCTTTGCCTGCTACTATGGCATTGATATTCCTCACCGCAGCGAGTTGATTGCGGCCAACCATACCCTTGATGAGATCTGCAAATATCTACGGGTCGATTCAATTGCCTATCTCTCAGAAGAGGGTATGATTCGCGCCTCAAACCGCGAGCGTGGTTATTGCACCGCCTGTTTCAACGGTAAATACCCAGTCTCACTGGCCGAAGAGGCCGGCGAAGAGTACTCAAACCAGAAATCTCTTTTCGAAGAGTACGAAGTCGAAGAGCGCTAGTTTCAATCCTACGCATCTTTCCTATCCTTGTATCGTCCAGATTTTTATGAGCTCATCTCTGAATCGCGCAATTTTCAGCTGAACTTTGCCGCAATCTCTTTTAATCTTTTGAGATCTTGCTGGTTAAAGCCGTTCATAAGCGAGCCCAGTTTGGCTGCATATACAGGGTAAACCCGGTTCATCAGGTCTTTGCCGTTTTTGCTGAGCGCTACTTCAATTTTGCGGCGATCATCACGAAGCCGAGTTCGTTTTACCAGCCTCTTCTTTTCGAGTTTGTCAATCACCTGAGTGATGTTGCCTGCGGTAGACTGCAACCCATGGGCGAGACTGGTCTGTAACTGTGAGTCTTGGTTATGCAGAAGTTCAAGAATCGCAAACTGACCAGGTGGAATACCCAGTTGGCCCAGTATTTTGTTTACCTGGTTTTCAAGTGACTTCGCTGCATTGCGAAAATCGTTGAGTGCAGTAAGGGCCTGTTTTTTTGAACCGCGTGCCATGGCTTTCTAACCCAAGCCTTGTTCTGGTGGCGATAGTGGTCAAGAAGAAATCAATAGCCAAGCTGAATCTCTTTTGTACTTTGATACCAGTGTCAGACGAAGAGTTCAAAAAAAAGGTCAAAAAGCTTGCAGACCACATTACAGACTTATGGTCTGATTATTTCACCAATCTCAGCTTAAACAGTTATATTCCCCCGCAGCGAAAGCTGGCTTCAAAATATCTGGGTATCGCCGACGACGAATTTCTGGTGGTTATGAAACAACATACTGATGTCTTTCGTGAGTACGGTATTCTCTATATGCCAGTGAAGCGGGCAGGTTACATTATTCTGTTAAACCGCCCCATGTACCGTAAACATGCCCAGACCCTCTGTGATATTTGCGATGCCATTGATATCTATGACTTTGATAATCCTGTAAGAGACCCTTCGGGCACCCGCCGTATGGATTTCGCCCACGAAGTTGCCGAGCATATGCATTCAAAGGGCTGCAAACAGAAAAAGGCCCCCCAGCTGAAAAAAGACTACGAAGCTATTCTAGAAAACAAAGCAGGCAAAGAGCCTGAGATTATTGCGGTAGCACAGTTTATAGTCAAACTCATGCGCGAGCATGCCAAGGGTGCCACCCTCAGAAAGTAGCCTGACTTTCGGAGATCAACTCATGGGTGCTGAGTATATTGGCCCCGCAGGCACCCACTGAGCTGATCAGAGCCGCATTATGGCTCTGTTCATCATAATCAGCCATAGCATCATAAAGTTGAATTATACCATAACCCAGATCTGATGCGGCCCTAACAGTTGAGTTAACGCATTGGCTGGTAGCCAGACCAGCCACCACCAGGGTCGAGATGTTCTGGGCCCCCAACAGATTATGCAGCTGGGGGTTAGTGAAGCCGCTGAAGGCCTGTTTGTCGAGCACCGGCTCGCCCGGCAGAGGTTTGATTTCTTCTACAATTTCAGCCATTGGCTCATGGGCTAATGGGTAAATATTACCTGAGCCAGTATCAATGGCTTCTTGATTTGCTTCATGAAAAAAATGGTGTAAATCAGATCGGTCTTCTCTGCTGCCACATAATCGTAAATAAAGTACAGGCAGTTTATTCTCTCTGAAATAGTTGAGCACCCGCTGCTGGTTTGGTACTACCAGGTGTTCACAGCGCTCTGAGATATATGACATTGATACCGGGCTTGCAAACCGGTAAAAGTTCGACATACGGTCGAGGTAGTATCTCTGCATATCGACTAACAACAGGGCTTTCATAGATCGATTCAGAGAAAAAATAAAAACCGGGGCTTCTCGTCAATTTAATTGTTATTGGTTTGACAGGGCCATAACAGGGTTAAGCCTGCTTTATGATTACTGTTATTTCTGGTACTGATCGGCCCAATTCAATGACTCGCAGAGTCAGCCAGCTGGTTTTAGAGCGCCTGCAACAGGCTGGTGAGCAGACTCAACTTGTAGATTTAACTGAATTACCGGCAAATCTGTATAATGGCCAGCATTACTTTAATGCTCCACCAGAATTTAAACCGTTTCAAGATGCCATACTTAATACAGACGGGGTCATTACCGTAACCCCAGAATACAACGGGTCTTTTCCTGGGGCGTTGAAGTACTTTATTGATATGCTGAAATTTCCTGACAGTCTGCGTGGTATGCCCAGCTGCTTTGTGGGCGTTGCAGCCGGCCGCTTTGGCGCACTGCGACCTATTGAGCAGTTAGAAATGATCTACCAGTATCGTGAAGCCCACTTATTTGGTAAGCGGGTAATGTTTCCTGATGTTGAAAACAAGATCAGTGCTGATTTCAAAACGATTACCGATGATTTTGTAGCTGAGTTGTTTGAATCGACGATTTCAGGATTTATTGACTTTGTAAAAAAGCTCAGCGCCTGATTACTTTCTTAAGACCTTCGCACCCACAACCAGTGCAATTGACCAGAAAGCATAATTAGCCAGAATTAATGGCTCGGCACTCATCTTATCAAAAGTGAATGAGACAAGAAAGCCACTTGCGGCCATAAGTACGCCCAGTGCCGGCGTAATGACCAGAACCATTCGCCATGACCTGAATACATGCATACATAGCAGGCCAGGCACTAGCAGAGCAGCCATGCTGATATAAAGGCCCATAAGCCGAAGGCAAACAGCCACAATTATGCCCGTTAAAAAATAGAATATAAATTCATGTAGATTAAAATTCAGGCCAAGCACATGGGCCTGTGATTTATCAAAGCCCACAATAAAGATTGGCCTGTAAAAAATGATCAGTAATAAAACGGCCAGCCCGACGTGCCCCAGGTAATGTACAAATATTTCATGGGGAGTATATAAGATCTCGGTAAAATAGGTTTTCTGTATTATCAAATCAGTATGGCCGAAAGCCTGGTGAGAAAGATGAATTAAGCCGGTCAGCAATACAAAAACAATGGCAAAGATTGCTTCAAGGTTACCTTTGCGCTGGTTGATACGGTTAATAAAAAACAGACCCAGGGCAATCAAGCCCAGCACGATAGGTAAAACAATAATATCGAGTTCAAAAAGCTGTTGCGAGAGCTCGCCATGAGTAGTTTTATTGATCAGGTCAAAGGCGTTGTGATGCGAAAGCGAAAAGATACTGAAGCCGAGAACAAAGCCAAACTGGGCCAGCTTGGTTATAACCAGGCCAAACAGGCTGGCCCTGCGTAGAATCAGTAACAGGCCAAAGAAGGCAATTACCGCGAAGTAAATGAGGCTGAGTGAAAGCTCGGCGCCATATTTATCAAAATAGAACGAATACCGATCAACAAGACTCATGAGAATCTAACGCTGCCAGCTTCAACCCGCAACTTGCAGTTGAACTGTAGTTTGTCATCAATTTCACTGGTATGATCAATGATACCAATTGTCATGCCTTCGTCACTTTTCTCTTGTAAAAGATCAGCAATGCTGGCCTTGCCCGCAAAATCGAGGTTAGAGAAGGGTTCATCTAGTATAATAAAATCTGGTTGTGAAATCAGGGCTCGCGCAATCAGGGTTCGCTGCAGTTGCCCACCACTGGCTTCGCGAAATAACAACCCTGCGTTTGCTGACATGCCTACACGATCAAGTGCTTCTACAGCGGCTTTTCGTCTTTCTTTGCGCTTTTGCGGTGAGATAGAATGATAAAATGGGCCCGGTTTAAGGCCAGTTTCAACCAGCTCAACCAGGCTGAGGGGGTATTGCATATCAAGGTAGCGCTGCTGCGGCACATATGCAGGTCGCCGGTATGCAGCATTAAAATCGCCTGCCTGGGGTTTGATAAAGCCGAGCATGCTCTGGCCCAGGGTACTCTTGCCGGCCCCGTTAGGGCCTTGAATTAAAAAGAAATCATCGCGGCTGATTTTGAAAGAGACCCCTCTCAGCACGGCGTAATTTCCGTAGCCGAGAGAGACCCCGCTCAATTCGACCATTACAGCTCTTTAGCCAGTAAGGTAATGCAGTACTCAACCATTTTCAAATAGGTCTCGGTGCCCTTTACAGAACCGGTCTGCAGAGGCAGAATAATCAGTTTCGCACCACCGTCACGGGCAATACGCCTGGCAACGCCCGGGTTGTTCCACGGAGTGACTGTAACCAGGCGAACCTTATTCTTCTTTATGTAATCTGTCACAAGGCGCTGCCTCGCAGGCCCGGGTAGTGCACCAGGAAACTCTTCGATCGTCATGGGTTGCTTTAAACCAAAGCGCCTTACGACATAAATAATCTCAGAATGGAAAGGAATAATCTCTTTGCCACGATGAGGTTTCATCAGTCGAAATAGTCGTTTAGTCAGTACCTTAACCTTCTTTTTGAACGCCTCATAATTGCGCTGGTAGAAAGCGGCGTTGGCCTTATCGACCCTACTGAAGCAGCGCACCAGAGTACGGGCCATCTTAATGCCATTGACCGGGTCTAACCAGTAGTGGGGGTTGCCAAAGGGGTGCATATCACCCATTTGACGGTCGATGGTGCCTGTAGGTTTTTCAAGCATCTTTATGGCTGTAGAGGTGTCGCAGTAGCCAAGGTTACCAATTTGAACCCTTCTATTGCGTGACTGTTGTAATATTAGCGGTACCCAGCCTACTTCAAGCTCACCACCAATCAATACAAAGACGTCAGCGCGGCTGGTCTTCATAATGAAATCAGGTCTGGCTGCAAGAAAATGAAGGTCATCGGTGCCCTGAGCAAGGCTTTGTACGTTTATTCTATCTTTGCCAATTTCGCCGGCAATGCTGGCCAGATCGGCAGACGTAGTAACAACGTTGATCTTGGCCCAGTTGGCCTGAGTTGCTAATGCGAGCACTAACAGTGTTTTAAGTAAACTTTTCATCTTTAACCTCAGTACTTGTGCGCAGGGTGAAACCCCAGAATAAAGGTAGCCTGGGCAATAAGCAGATAATTGTCGTCTACCAGATCGAAATCTTGACGCTCGAGAGTCAAACGAAACTTTGAAAATTCTGATGGCATCAGGGTTGCCCAGATTGATTGACCATATTTATTGTCATTTATGGGCTTACCAAATTTTGCTGAAAACTTGTCGATATCTACAAGGTAATCAAACCTGAAGCCAAATTGCCACATTCGGTGGGGCTGCACCTGCATAAAAGAATACATACCCATTTTATCAGGGTCAGGGTCTGGTGTTACTGAGGCATCGTTTACGCTATTGCGGTACCAGGCCTCAGTGCTCCAGATGAAGTTGAATCGGGCACGCATCCATCGCAGGGTCAAGTCTAACCCATAAGTATGGTCAACGTTAATTCTGGTTGTGTCTCTTTGATAGCGCAGGTATGAGGCGCCAAATTTCAAGCCCCAATTATGTGTCAGGGCAACGAAGTTTCGCAGGCGGGCTGTATAAAGAGGGGCCACTTTTTTCTCACCAATTACGTGGGCATGACCGAATTTTTTGCCATTGAAGACGCCAATTTTCAGCTCTTGAAAAAATGGCCATGGCATCAGATATGATAGCTCGGCGCCGAAATCATCGGCCGCTTCGTTATCAAATAGCTCAGCATGAACCAGGGGGGCCTGTGTAAAAGCCCAGTCATGGCGGTGCACTGCATTCAGCTCACCAACATCCATAAACATTTTGCCTACTCGCAAAAAGAAATTATAGGGTAACCTGTTGAACTCGAAGTAGATTTCGTGGGCTTCTACAAAAACCTCACCGTCTTCTTGGTGGGCTGCAAACATGGCAACCCCTGTGGCCCATTGGTCAATACCACCAAAAAAGCCAAATTCAACCTCACGCATGTCGGCGCCGTCAGTTTGAATGTCTTGACTGTCACCTTCACCCGCATTGAGGTCGTTGCTTGCCGCAAAATCTGCAGAAACAAATATATTGGGCAAGTTGGCCCGGTCAATTAAGACCGAGCCACCCTGCATACCCCGCCCCGGTATATTAGTTTGGGTCTGGGGTATTGCTTTTTCTTTGGCTAAATCTTCTTCGATCAGTTTATCGAAGTCATCATCAGTTTCAGGCTTTTCTTGCTTCTGAGCTGACTCTTCGATTTCTTTATCAATATTATCTTTAGCCTGGGCAAAAACTGGTAGCTGTAAAGCTACTAAGAGAAAGAGAATAATCCCCTTTCTCATATATTTTCAGCAATTGGGCCCTTGGCTGTAATATTTGTAGAAGTCGCGGCCCCATTGACCTGGTAATACACATTGCCTTCGGTTGTGACATTTCCGGCATTTGTATTATCGTCGATAAGATTAGTACCGGTATTTCCATCATAAGTAGTGTTACAGCTTGCATTTTCCCAGACAATCACGTGGTCAGGATCCTCATCAAAGTGCATGTCAGAGCAAAAGACTTTGCTGCCAGTCATGGTGAACCCATTTTTAGAAACGGTTTTGCCGCCATCGAGATTCTCATAGGTAATGGTGCCATCGCCTGAAAGGGTTAGTTTTACACCAGAAGTCTGGGTAGCGTTTGAGCGAACCCATACTACGATCGATGCACCTGAGCTGATTGTCACGCCTTCTAGACGTACGTGCTCAATTTCTGTGCCAGTAATACAGCCGGCATCAAGCTGGTTCACGTTACCATCAGATTTAGTGGTACAGTTACCAACGGTTTCTTCGTTATTACTACAAGCCATTAGAAAAGCTGCAATTATAAACGTGTACAGTAATGATTTTTTCATATTTTCCTCCGAAAAAAAAAGTTGTGTTGATTGAAATGCGATACTGATTAGATCAATTCTGAGGGCGGAGAACGCCCTGATTCAAAATAGATAAGAATTGATATTAAATCAGTACGGTTTTCGGTGGCCAGGCGTGTGTTTGAATAAATATCGAGAGGCACCCTGATCTGGTTGTGAATTGCCATGGTGCGCTCTGCCTTATGTAGAGCGAGGCAGTGAGCATGATCATCAGCGCAGCCACTGAAGTCGTCATGAGAACTGATTTCAGGCCCATCAAAATGCGCCTTTTCATGAACATGAAAGCCCGGTGCCGCAATAGTCAAAGCCAAGCTGGCTAAGATTAAGAATACATTGAGGCGCATTGCCATAAGTCTAGCTTTTATCTACTGATATAATGTCAAGTTGTTTCATATCAAGCTGAATCGCTGTGGCAGGCTATTGCCACTGAAAGAGCCACAGCTTTCATTTTATGTTTGTATTGTTCGCCTCGCGAAATGAGCTTGAGCAAAGGCATAGACATTTCATTTCTCTCAAGAAAAGAAGCGCCGGCCTTGCTGGCCGACGCTAAGAGTCAAAGTGAGTCTGAACTTAAATATCTAATTCAACATCGCTGAGGGCTTCGCCTACACAGAGTCTAATGTGCTCTTCGCCCTCTGAGATGATGCCGTTATCTCTGTTTCGCACCACACCTGATTTCTTTTTTACTTTGCAGGTGTGACATATGCCCATGCGGCAGCCAGCTTTGGGTTTTTTACCTGCGGTTTCGGCCAGCTCAAGCAGGGTGCTGCTGCTTTGGCCGCTGCAGCTGCCGCCAGATTGTTTAAAGTGAATCATAAAGGTTTCACTGGTTTCAGTGGCGGTGGTCTGGGGGTGCATGCCGCTGGTAAAGCTCTCAGTGATAATTTGCGAGGTTGCGTAACCCAGCTGTAACAGCATGGGCTCGATGCTGGCCATCATTGGCGTAGGGCCACAGAGATAAACCTGCTGCTTTTTGCTATCACCAATAACGTGGCGCAGAATATCACC
>CAZHLC010000066.1:0-10984 GCA_964532545.1 uncultured Leptospiraceae bacterium
CACTGACCAAGAGGCCTTTGGGGCTGGCACCGGCCATGATCTGGCCGAGGCCATGGCTGCCACATTCACCTTCTCTGGCACGCCGGTCACCATAAACCCGGGGCAGACCCGCAGGTTCTTTTTAATTGCCAGGGTAAACGCAGACCCTGCTCTTTTTTATGAGGCTGCGCTGCCAGTGTCCTCGAAAAACATTAAAATGCGCTTTGATTTGGGCACCTGCCCGGCCTGTGTGAACGCCAATACAGGCAACCCGGCCACCTCAGACGCCGTGCCTGACCCGCCCGCCCCCGATAACCAGGGCAGTCTGTTGCATTTTGAACGTGGTTTGATGGATGGTGTGGTGGTCAATGACGACGATACCTCAAGCCCCATACAGAGTGGCGGCGAGGGTGACCTGCTGAAATTTACTCTGACCAATAATACTCCCGGTGGGGTGGGGGTCAGTCTGACCGGTCTAGACTATACAGTCTCACCTAATGACAGCAATACGGTTTCGCTGGTAACATTGAAAGATAGCAGCGGCAACACCATTACCAGCAGCGCGACCCTGTCGGGCTCATTTGCATTCTCTGCTGTTGATTTTGCAGCTGGCGAAAACAAAACTTTTTTCATCAGCCTCACTCTTACCCCCCAGGCCGAGCCTGCTTCTGCTTTGTCTGTTCAGGTTACCAATGTGACCGGTACTCTGTCTGCTAACAATGGCTTTCCATTAGTTAGCAATTCGAGTATTTCGAGGCAGCTGAACCAGAACCTCGAGGTGAGGCAGAATTATCCTGATTTTAACAACGGCGAGTATGCTCTCATCACCTTTAAGAACCCGGCTGATCGCCGGGTAGATATCAAAATTTATTCACTTACAGGTGAGCTCATCAAAGACTATGGTGAGCAGACCTATACCGGCAAGTCACCTCAGGTTCTCTGGTATGGTGAAACAAAAAACGGCTCAAGGGTTAGATTTGGTATCTACTACGTATACGTAAAAACCAGTGAGTATGCCAGCTTCAAAAAGGTATTTGTACGTAAAGGTGGGCGTTAGCCCTTGATTATCGCTTGGTTGCCCAAATAACCCAGCAATTGGGGTAAAAATAAGTTGCCAACTTGTCTCAGTTTCTGAGTTTCCCCTTTGCACATTAATTTTTAGGGAACCTTGAATGGCAAGAGAAGGCAAATACGAAGTAATATTCATACTCGACCCCGAAGCTGGCGATGTTAACGCCGTTAAAGCTGAGGCCGAACAAACCATAGAGAAAAGATCAGGCAAGATCAGCGAAAAAGAAGAATGGGGCAGGCGTAAACTGTTTCACCCCCCCAAACATAAAACAGATGGTATCTTTCACTATGTGAAAATGACCGCACCGACCAGTTCAATTGCCCAGATGGTTGCCGATTTTAACGTAAATACCGGCATCATGAAATCAATGGTTGCCCGCATTTACTGATTATGGCCAACGATATCAACCGGGTAGTGCTTGTTGGGCGATTGACCCGTGACCCCGAGTTGAAGTCTACTACCTCTGGCAGTTATTTCTGCCGTTTCAGCCTCGCATCAAACCGAACCATTTATCGTAAAGACCAAGACCCCAAAGACGAAGTCGGTTTCTTCGACTGTGTTGCCTGGGGCAAACTGGCTGAGGTCATCAGCAAGTACGTTCAGAAGGGCCGCCGGGTAGCCGTCGATGGTTCACTGCGCTGGTCTTCGTGGGAGAATGCCGAGGGTAAAAAGCAGAGTAAGGTCGAAGTATTTGTAGAAAACTTTCAGTTCTTAGACCCACGCGGCAGTGATGGTGGCGGGCAGGCGCCTGTATCAGGTGGCTCTGATGTTTCAATGGGGGCCCTGACTGAAGATCCCGGTTTTATTTCTGGTTCTGATTCTATATCAGACGATGATATTCCGTTTTAAGCACTTATTTGAGGTTATAATAAATGAGCGAAGAGAAAACTCAAACAGCATCTAAACCAGCTGAGCGACCCAGCAGGCCAAGGGGTGGTGATAAAAAGAGATACCGCCGCCGCGTATGCCGTTTCTGCCACAATAAAGATCTTGCGATCGATTACAAGCGCGTTGATGTTCTGGTACGCTGCGTATCAAACAAGGGCAAGATTCTACCCCGCCGCTTAACTGGCACTTGCGCCAAGCACCAGCGTATGGTATCTAAGGCTATTAGAAAAGCCCGTATGGCAGGTTTTATGCCCTTCGCTGTCTCTTAGAGAGGCATGCTTCCCATTTTTGATTTTCCCCTCAGTCTGTTGTGGGGGGTGGCCGTAGCTTATCTTTATCGGACCAATTATTCTATTCTGGCTCTATGGGCGATCAGCATTGCTGCCATAGCTGCATCTTTTTTTCTCTCATTGCAGTATAGTTTTTCTTTCTGGGCCCCGGGTGGCATGGCCTGTGTCATTCTTGGCAGCGTTCTGGCTATTCAGCTGTCACGCTTTAATAACAGTAAAAAAGAGATCGTGGCGCTCACTCTGCCTACCCGCAAGCAGATCAAAGATACCATGGTCAGCACCAATGACCGTGAAGAGCGGCAGCAGCTTTATGTGAACCTGGTGCGAGAATTCAGCAGTAAGTTTAAAAGCAAGATTACGGTCTTGACCAGAGTAAACACCTACCTGCTGTTAGGCCTGTTTGCCGCGATTTTTATCTTTAATTTCACCTACATTTATACACAATTGATTATGACTGGTGAGTTTGCCCGCTATCTTGAAAAATCTATTGATACTCTGGCCAAGGCCATGCAGACACCGATTTCAGCTGAGAATAAAAAGAAAAGTGTCGAAGTTATTCTGGCCTACTACCCTGGTATCAGCTTCATTTTGAATGCCGTATATCAGTTGATACTGCTGTTTTTTCTCAAGCGGGTCAACCGGGTCAGACCCGATGGCCTTGTTTCATTTGGTGAGCTCTACCTGTTTCGCATGCCCGATATATTTGTCTGGTTATTCATTATCACTGCAGGTCTAGTGCTGGCTTCGGGGCGCATCGAAATTGGCCATGTTTATCAGGTGATTATTGGCAACGCCCTGCTGATTCTCACCGGGCTCTATGTTTTTCAGGGGCTGGGGGTGGCTGTTCTATATCTGCAGGTAAGACTTTTGCCCGCAGGCTGGGTGATTGCCTCGGCTTTCATTTTCGGTCTGATAGTATACCAGGTTTTTTTCTTTGTTGTACTGGTTTGACTGCTACTGGGCCTGCTTGATTTCTGGTTCGACTTCAGGAAAAAAGCTTTACAACCTAAAATAATTTCAAACTCTACCTGAAATAGGCTGTTTTCAGCCTTACCTGAACTGTTATCATAACATTTGAGCTACTGAAGGGAAAAGAAAAAAATGAAAGTAATTTTAAAATCAGACGTGCCAAACCTTGGCCGTGCCGGTGATGTTAAAGAAGTTAAAAACGGCTTTGCCCGCAATTATCTTCTACCCCGAAACCTGGTTTTGCCAGCCGATGCCAAATCACAGAAGCAGAAAGCCTTCTTAGACAGAGTGCAGGCCCGTAAAATTCAGAAACGTAAAAAGACCGCTGAAGAAACTTCAAAGGCTATTCAAGGTCATGCTACCCGTATAACCATGAAAGTGGGTGAAGAGGGTAAACTCTTCGGCAGCGTAACCAGCCTGCACATTTCAAAAGCCCTGGGTGAAGACGGCTATGCCATCGACAAAAAGCTCATTCAGCTGGGTGAGCCTATTAAAAACCTTGGTGAATATGAAGTTGAAATTCGTTTTTACGAAGGTATCAACAGCAACATAAAAGTAATTGTGCAAGATGAGCATGGTAATACCACTCCGATTGAACCAGAGCCAGAACCCGAAGCGGCCGAAGCCTCAGCAGAAGACGCACCTCAAGCCGAAGAAACTACAGAAGAGACCGACAGCGCAGAACAACAACCAGCAGCTGAATAATGTCTCTATCTGACGAAGAAGCTGAACAGATTGTTATAGGTTCGCTTCTTCAGAATTCTGAAATATTTTCAGAGATCAGCGACATTCTTCGCCCCGAAGATTTCTTTTACGAGTCGCATCGCACGATCTTCAATGCCATTGCCGAAGAGCGCGATAACCAGAACAAACCCGATCTCTTATTGATCATCGCCCACCTTAAACAGCGAGACCTGCTGGCGAAGGTTGGTAACCGCAGCTACCTGACAAAGGTGGCGGGCCTCTCAAGCCCATTCAGTGCTACCACCTATGCCAAAACTGTAAAAGACTTTGCCATGCGGCGGCAGCTGCTGGGTAAAATCAAAGAAGTCGAAAAGAATACCCATGATAATGCTGTAAGCGTTGAGAACCTGCTTTCTGAAACAGAGAAGGCGATCTTTTCTGTATCAGACCGTCACAGCACTTTCAATGTACAGCATGTTAAATCAGTTAAAGATGAATTTACTGAGTTCATTCGTAATGTAAAAGAATCTGATGGTGGCATTACCGGTACTCCCACTGGTTTTGGCAGCTTTGACCAGATGACTTCTGGTTTAAAAGGCGGGCAGCTGATGATTCTGGCCGCCCGCCCGGGCGTTGGCAAGACCACCCTGGCTCTTAATATCGCACGCAATGTGGCTCAGAAATCAGGTAAGGGTGTACTGGTGTTCTCATTAGAGATGACCAAGCTTGAGCTGCTGATTCGTCTGGTGTGCGCTGAGGCTCATTTAGAAGCCCAGCGCATTCAGAAGGGCCGTATTACAGACCGTGAAATGAAGAGAATTGTTGAAGCCTGTAAGAGTCTGTTTGAAACTGATCTGTATATTGATGACAGTGCTGACCTCTCTTCGTGGGAGTTCAAGCAGCGCAGTCGACGTCTCAATAACAATATTCATACACAAGATAAAGAGCTTGGTTTAATCGTGGTTGATTACCTTCAACTTATGACCGACAAGGGTGGCGGCGGTGAAAGTCGCCAGATTGAGGTCGCTAATATTTCACGATCGCTTAAGCTGATAGCAAAAGATCTCAACGTTCCGGTATTGGCGCTGTCACAGATGAACCGCTCGATCGAACAGCGTGGCAAAGACCCGCGACCCCAGCTTTCTGACCTGCGTGAATCAGGCGCCATCGAACAAGATGCTGACATTGTGGGCTTTCTGCATAGGCAAGAAATGTTTGATAAAGACCTGCCTGACTCTGAAAAGGGTATGGCCGAGCTAATCATCGCGAAACACCGGGCCGGGCCTACCGGTTCAATCAAACTTGGCTTCATGAAAGAACACAGCGTCTTTATGGAAGTCGACTACAGCGAGACTGAAGTTCCCGCCTGATGGGGTTGTTTTCACCTTCGACTGTTAATATTACCAACGAAATCTCGGCTGTAATCAGTGTGTTGATTGAGAATCTGCCGGTTTTTTCACATATAGATCAATCAAGGCTGGCCGTCTTTCTGGCCAAAGCCCGCAAGAAAAGTCGACATGGCATTTACGCCAAGGTGATCGGCCGCAATGAGGTGCCCCCCGGGTATCACTTGTCGCATTTTCCCCGTGAGGTTTTATATGCCCTTTATTTCTACTGGCCCCGTTTTATCGATGCCAGTTTTGAAGAAAAGGTGAATGTGATCTGCCATGAGCTATATCATATTTCTGATGCTTTTGACGGAAAGATGCGCCGTATAGGCACGCGTCTGCATGGGGCATCGCGTGCAAAATTTGAAGAAGGTTACCGCGCTGAAATGCTGGCCATGCTCACTCGAGATGAAGTAGCAAGCCGCCTGGACAGGTTCAAGTTTTTGAGTAATAATTCAGAGGCACTTTCGCAGAAGTTCAAGGTGGTGGCTGACTTTTACCGCCTGCCTAAACTGGTGGCAGCCCGCTGAGATCAGTTGGCGTGACGGCGCTGTTCAAAGTTCTGCACAAAATCAAACAGGGCACTGCGCAGCCCTTCGGCACCTTTTTTCTCGATGGTATTACCCCATATTGCCTGGGGATACTTTTCGCTGAGCTCTTCTTTATCTTTGGGAAACACCAGGTCTTCTTTGTTGAAATATAGAAAGATGGGTTTATCAAGAGCGTTTAACTCGGCTAACTCATGTTTCACAACCTCAATTTCGTCTTCGAAGCGGTTGCTCGACGCATCAACTACCAGAATGATGGCATCGGTATAGGTTATTTCTTCGAGGGTTGAACGAAAAGCGGCTACCAAATTGGCTGGCAGGTTCTGAATAAAACCAATGGTATCAGTCATGATACCGTAGGCTGGTTTGTATTCGATATTTCCCAGAAAGATTTTGCGGCTGAATGAATCAAGGGTGGCAAAAAGGCGGTCTTCTGCGAACAGCGGTTTAGGTGAGGCACTTAGGCGGTTAATCAGGCTGGTCTTGCCGGCATTGGTGTAGCCTACCAGCGAGAAAGTAACAAGATCACGCCGTTTACGGGTTTCGCCCAGGTGACGGCTGAACTTCTCAAGCTCTTTTTTGATTTTCTGAATACGTTTGCGAATATGGCGACGGTCGGTTTCAAGCATGGTTTCACCGGGGCCGCGGGTACCAATGCCACCGCCCAGTCGTGAGAGCACACCACCGAGACCCTTAAGCCGGGGCAGAATATAGGTCAGCTGGGCCAGCTCAACCTGCAGGGCTGATGCCTTGGTTTTGGCCCGCATGGCAAAAATATCAAGAATCAATTCAACCCGGCCAATGACTCTGATTTTCAAAAGTTCTTCAAGGTTACGCAGCTGGCCCGGTTTGAGGTTGCTGTCAATAATCAGCAGGTTAATACCGTGCTTTTTGATCATGTCTTTGATCTGGTTAATAATACCAATCTTGAGAAAGTAGCGTGGTTCAGGTGCGGGAATATGCACAAAAAGTTCATGAAGGCTTGAGATACCCGCAGTCTCAGAAAGTTGAAACAGTTCTTCGAGTGACTCTTCTTGCACCTCACGGTCAGGGTACTCTCGCGAACCCCACTGGCCAACCAGCAGTGCATGATAACCTGCTTCAGGTGCATTTCTTATGCTGTACTGCGATAACGACGAAGCATCCATAAATGTTACTTTTTCTCAAACCTCAATTTAATACCCGGTTTAACCCGGTTTTTTTTAAACCACCCTTCATTGGCCTCAATGGCGTATTTGGCAGGCTTACTTGACGACACCACTGTGCGATCATGGGGCTTCATATGCTTAATTTCGAGCAGCATACCCCCGCTGTCAACAAAGGCAATCGCGAGCGGTATGTAGGTGTTTTTCATCCAGAAATGAAGTACGGTCTCATTATCATAGACGAAAATCATGCCCTGATTATCTGGCATTTTTTTGCGGTACATCAGACCGCGGGCCTTCTTTGCATCAGAATGAGCCACCTCGACCTTAAGAGCCTGGTCTTGACTGAAATGAACCAGCCAGTTCTGAGAGTCTAAAGAAGTCGAGCGTGCAGAAGATTGTGAAGAACAAGAAACGAAACTGGCAAGCAGTATGAAGAGAATGGGTTTAATAGATTACTCCCATTCTATTGTTGCCGGAGGTTTAGACGAGATGTCGTAGACTACTCTGTTTATACCCTGTACCTCATTAATAATTCTGTTGGCTATTCTGCTGAGCAGCTCATGGGGTACTCTGGCAAAATCGGCCGTCATGCCATCTTGGCTTTCAACCATGCGCAGGGCAATTACATCTTCGTAAGTTCTGGCATCGCCCATTACGCCAACCGATCTTACATTCAGTAAGACCGCGAAAGCCTGCCATATTTTAGAATAATAATTATTTGCTTTTAATTCGTCTAGTAAAATTGCGTCAGACTGGCGCAGCAGATCGAGTGACTTTTTATTCACTTCACCCATAATGCGAATGGCCAGGCCCGGCCCGGGAAAAGGATGCCGAAAAAGCATCTCTTTCGGAATACCCAGCTCAAGCCCGAGCGCCCGCACCTCATCTTTAAACAGCTCTTTCAGGGGTTCGACTACCCGCCCGGCCTCGATTAAATCGAGCACGCCCTGTACTCTGTTATGATGTGATTTGATCGTCTGCGAAGGGCCTTTAACTGAGACTGATTCAATCACATCTGTATAAAGTGTACCCTGGGCGAAGAATTCGTGATGGCCTATCTTCTTGGCACGGCCGGCAAACTCATCAAGAAAAACCTGGCCAATGATCTTACGCTTCTCTTCTGGCTCTTCGACACCCTCAAGTGCACCCAGAAAAGATTTCTCTGCCCTGACAATCTCAAGGTTTACTCTGAAATAATCACGGAATCTTTTCAGTACAACCTCGGTTTCACCAAGGCGCATGAGGCCGTTATCAACATAAACACAGGTAAGCTGCCGACCTACTGCTTCATGTAAGAGCTTAGCCGTGACCGTCGAATCTACGCCACCTGAGAGGCCAAGCAGTACCTTCTCTGTGCCAATGATGTCACGCAGCTCTTCGATCTTTGTTTCTGCAAAGCTTTTCATGGTCCAGTTTTTTTTGAGTTTGCAGATGTTCTGGCAGAAGTTCTGCAGCAATTTCTTACCCTGTTTAGTGTGATGCACCTCGGGGTGAAACTGCAGGCCGAAAATCGGCAGTTTTTTATGAGCTACAATTGCATAAGGTGAATTTTCAGTGTGTGCGATGGCTTTGAAATCTTTAGGCAATTCGGTTACTTTATCGCCGTGAGACATCCACACCTGACTGTTTTGTTTGATACCATCGGTTAAAGCCGACTTACCCTTAAAGCTGACCGCTGCATAGCCAAACTCACGTTCTTTACTGGGCGAAACCTTTCCGCCCAATGAATAGCAGATATGCTGAAGCCCATAGCAGATACCAAGTACTGGCACGCCCATTTCAAACAGAGCCGCCTTGATTCTGGGGGCGCCCTTACGATAGACTGAGCTGGGCCCACCAGATAGAATAATGCCAGCGGGCTCTAGCTTTTTCAGCTGGTTAAGCGTAATCGAAAAGGGATGTATTTCGGCATAGATATGCAGCTCGCGTATTTTACGCGCTATCAGCTGGGTATACTGCGAACCAAAATCGAGTATTACAATGCTGCCTTTCACGGCTCTAATTATACCTTATTGGTGCTCTCTACCCGCTCTTTGACGATGGCTTTAAATTCTTCAGAATGAAGAAAAGCGCTGTTGTATGTGGCAATATATTTCAACGATTCATCAACGCTCAGGCCGCGGCTGAAATCGATGGCATGTTTAATGCCCTGAACAACAAAGGGTGAGTGGTTAGCGATAGTTTTAGCCATTTTCATGGCGCCGGCGATCAGTGTATCAAAGTCTTTGTAGACCTTGTTTACCAACCCAATCTGCTGGGCCCGTTCGGCGTTAATAATGTCACCGGTATAGGCCAGCTCTTTCGTGTGACCTTCGCCAATAATGTATGGCAGTCTCTGAATGCTGCCCATATCGGCGACGATAGCTACTCTTACTTCAAAAATTGAAAAACGGGCATCTTCGCTTGCCAGTCTCATATCACAGGCAGCTGCTAGATCAAGCCCACCACCAAAACAGTGGCGGTGAACCGCACAAATGACCGGCTTCTGTGAGCTGGCTACGGCCTCGATAGATTCTTGCATATCAAGAACAAGTTGTTTCAGCTGCATGCGATTTTCAGCCTTTGTATCATTTTGAAGAAAATCGTGCACCTGTGAAAAATTAGCAATGTCGAGGCCAAGACTGAAGCTTTTGCCCCGGCCAGCGATAATGATACAGTTAATTTCGTTGTCATGATTAAGTTCTTTCATGGCGCCGGGTAGTTCGACCCAGAAATCCCAATTCATGAGGTTGCGATTCTCGGGATTATTAAGCCAGAGAATGCCAACATTATCGCGTTTTTCGATTTCGAAGAAGTTGTAACCCATTTGGTTGGCAGCTTAGAATCTACTCACCTGTATGAAAAGAACATTTCAACAATGAAGAGGGCAGGCGGGGCTTTTTCTCTATTATTTTGTTGACATTGTGGCCTGTAATGCCGACTATTTATAGTAGTAAATTATGGCTGGTGGAATATTTAAAATGGCCAATTACCAGGGCAACGCCTTTGTCGTTGTTGAGGGTAAGGCGGCCGAAAGCTTTTTTATTATCCGCCAGGGCAAGGTGCGGCTGACAGTTGAGATGCCCATACCGGGCGAAGAACCAAGTCAGGTTCTGGGCCCCGGTGACTTTTTCGGGGTTGTCGCCTGTATGAGCGGCCACCCCCATTTTGAAACTGCCGAGACTCTCAGTCAGGTTCCGCTCATTCAAGTCAATCGCGACCAGTTCGGTGTGTTGATTCAGAAAAACGCCCCCATCGCCATGAAGATCATTCGCTATTTTTCGCTGCGGCTGCGAACCATCGACAAAGCCATTACCAAGCTTTCATTTCATCATGATGTCGAAGAGAATCCCCGATTAATGTACGATCTGGGTGATTATTATTATCAGAAACAAGAATTCAAACATGCCGCCTACGCTTATCAGAAATTTATACAGTATTTTCCCAATGACCCCAATGCCCTGAATGCCAAGAAGAGACTGGTTGATATGAACGCGCCCCTGCAGGCCCCGCCCATAACGCGGCAAAACCTGGTGGCCCAGTTTCAAGATGGCAAAATGATCTTTATGGAGCATGAGCCCGGCGATGAGCTCTACATTATTCAGCAGGGCCGGGTAAAGATCACCAAAATTGTTGATCAGAATGAGGTTCTTCTGGCGGTACTTAACCCTGGTGACATTTTCGGCGAGATGTCACTGCTTGAAAACAAACCACGCTCTGCTTCAGCAATTGCCCACGGCAATGTTGTTTCACTGGCTATTAATAAAGCCAACTTCGAATCGATGGTACAGGCCCAGCCACAGCTGGCCACCAAGCTTATTACCCTGCTCAGCGAACGAATATGGACGGCTTATCGACAGCTCGCCAACCTGCTGATCAGCGACCCGGTAGGCCGTATTTATGACATGCTGCTAACGCTTGTGCAGAAGCAGAAGATTCCTATTACTGCCAAGTCATCGCATACATTTGATATCAGCCCCCCCGAGCTTTCTAAGATGCTCAGCTTTGAAGCCGATGTAGGTGAGAAGTATATTCTTCA
>CAZHLC010000067.1:0-10802 GCA_964532545.1 uncultured Leptospiraceae bacterium
GCCGGGTTAGACAGGACGCTGACCAAGAACAGGGCAGCGGCAATACTGGCAGCAGCGGGGCCGGTAATGCAGCCCTGGCCAATAAGGCTATCAGCTCAGGTAAGCAGGCCTTTGCAAAAAAACAATATGCCCAGGCTGAGAAAGAGTTTCAGAAGGCCAGAGAGCTCAATCCCAAATCGGCTTCGGTTTACTACTATATCGCCCGTGCTCAAGATAAACAGGGTAAAAATAGCAGTGCTATTAAAAGCTACCAGCAGGCTCTGCAGAAAGACCCCACTAACAGCAAGGCCCACTACTATCTGGGAATCATCTATTTCAAACGAAACCAGAAGGTTCAGGCATTACAGTCTTTTCAACGGGCGGCCAGCAATGATCGAAAATTTACCAAGGCTCACTATTCGGTGGGTTTATCTTATGATCATCTTGGCAACAACGGCAAGGCCATTGCGGCCTATAGGCAGGCTCTGAATCTGCAGCCCGAACTTTACCCAGCCTTATTGAACCTGGGCATTTCATATAAAAAGAGCCGCCAGTATTCTGCGGCCCTGCGTAACCTGAATAAAGCCATACAGCTGAAATCTAGCGATGCCAATGCTCATTTTCAGAAGGGCGACATTTATATGCGGCAGAAGTCATATGCTAACGCCGAGTCTAACTTCACAAAGGCCCTGTCGCTGAACCCAGCGCACTATGAAGCCCGTTTTAACCTGGGTTTATTAAAGAGTAAGCAGCGTAAGTATGGCGCGGCCAAACAGACTTTTGAAAAGATATTGAAAAGTCGCCCCAACGATGCAGACACCAATTATGAGCTGGGTAAAATTGCCCAGGCTCAGAAGAACAATGACCAGGCTGCCTTGTATTACAAACGCGCCGTCAGCCAGAGCCCCAAATATTACAAGGGCCACCTTAATTTGGGTAAGCTCTACAGCTCAATGAACAAAACTGTGCTGGCTGAAGCCTCTTACAAGAAGGCCATTGCAGCCCGCAACGGCTTTGAGCCCAACTATAACCTGGCAAATCTGTATTTTCGTACCGGTGAATTTGATAATGCTACAGTGTACTATGAACGTGCTCTGAATCTGCAGCCGACCAACCGCGAGGCCCGCTTGAAATATGCAGAAACCTTTGAGAAACGAAAGAAATTTTCTTCTGCTGAGCGGCAGTATAAAACCATTCTTCGCCAGAAACCCGGCCACCGCCTGGCACTTGAGCGCCTGGCTTTCATTTATTACCGCAATATGAACAATAAAAAACAGGCACTGACCACTTTTCAGAAACTATTAACATCGCACCCTTCACACCCCCGTAAGGGCGAGTTTCAAGAAATCGTCAAGCTTCTAGAGAAAAAATGATGAAAACATTAATACTATTGAGCACACTGTTTTTCTCTGCGACCCTTGCTGGCCAGGCGCCCGCTAAAAAAGAAAAGCCTGCCGCCAAGAAAACAGCAGCCAAGAAGAAAAAGATCCCTGGTAAAATTGAGCGCATTCGCATGGTGCTTAAATTTGGTAATTCTGAGCAGGTGCGCGATACGGTAAACAGGCTGAAGCGCCTGAAAGAAGACGAGCAAAAGAAGGTCATGCCTGATCTGAAAAAGTTGCTGAAGCAGAAAGACCCCCTGGTCAAAGCCGCAGTGGCCCGTTTTGTGGGGCAGACGAAGCTAAATGACCTTGATGAAAGTATACTTCCTCTGCTAGAATCAGATTTACCAGATATAGTAGGGCCAACCCTGGCTGCCATTGAAAGAAAGAAAATTAAAAAAGCGGCCCCGCTGTTGATTAAAAAAGTCAAGGCGGCTGACTATACCAAGGCAAGCCGCTTTACCGCTGAGTACATAAATACCCTGGGTGAGTTTAAAGAGCAGAAAGTGGCTGATTTTATTTTTACCAAAGTAAAAGACGATACTGTATTGGGCCGCTATAAAGGCCCCATGTTGATTTATTTTGGTAAGGCCGGGGTAAAGAAGCCTGCCATCACCAAATATCTGGTTGATATGGTCAAAAACAAAGATGCAGATATGAAATTACGGCCCTATGCCGTGAATGCCATTGGCCATCTAAAGCTGAGCTCTGCCAGCACTGATCTGAAAAAGACTCTTGAAGAAATTGACAAAATTACTGATATTGATGAAAAGAAACGAAATGCCAAATTGAGGCTGCAGCTGATTACTGCCCTGGTGCGCCTGAAAAGCCCGGGGGTAATTGAGGTGCTGATGAATATGGCCAAAGATGATGACTCGACTGTTCGCATCAGCGCCATCAGGCAGCTGGGGCGCCTGAAGAGCAATGAGGCCAAAGAGTTGCTTGAATTCAAATCTAAATACGACCCCAACCCCAAAGTGCAGAAGGCTGCCAAAAAGGCACTGAAACAGATCGGGGGTAAAACAAAAACCTGATGCGCTATCTGCTTCTTATTACTTTTCTGCTTTCACTTGTTTCATTGAGTGTTTATGCCGAGTTATTAGAGGCAGATAAAAACCTGAACAGTCTTACGACAATCAAAGAGCGCGGTCGTCTACTACGCAAACTGAAATACCAGGGCAAGCATGGTAATTTTCTGGTATTTTACGACTATGCCGGCGACGTGATGTATTTACAGTACCGCATTGACAAGTATGATCTTACTCACCAGCGCACCGTATCTTTTCTGCAGCGGGGGGCGACTTACATTGTGCAGTTCGAATTTTTTGGTGCAGCCCTGAGAAAACCCGCCGGTGATATCATGAATGTGAAGCAGCGTATGCGTGACTTGACCAAGACCCGCGCTGATACAGCAGCATATGCGATCAGGGGTGAGCGCCGGGTCTATATTGGCTCATATCAGGGCTACCGCTCAGGCGTTATTGAGCGCCTCAGGTATTGATAAAAACTTATTTTCAGGGCAGCTTTGCCTGCCATGTTATCCCCCGAAAATAACGAGGGTAAAATGGTAAAAGCAAATCATGTAAAGCGCGGCATGGTCTTTCAGATCGACAATGACCTGTTTCTGCTGCAGAGTTTTCAGCATCATAAACCAGGCAAGGGTGCTGCAGTCGTTCGTATAAAGCTTAAAAGCCTCAGCAAGGGCACTACAGTAGATAAAACATACCGCTCAGATGATATGTTAGAAGATGTTGAGCTTGACAAAAGGCCGGTCAGCTATTCGTACGATGATGGCGAAAGCATTGTATTTATGGATACCCAGACCTACGATCAGATCTCAGTGAACAAAGAAGATATAGCCGAACTGCTTCCCTTCATGAAAGAAGGTATGGAGCTTCAGGTGCTGCTGCACGATGAGAAGCCGGTGAGCGTTCTGCCGCCCAACTTCGTCGAGCTTGAAGTCACCTATGCTGAAGAAGGTCTAAAAGGTGATACCGCTACATCGGCTACGAAAGAAATTACCCTTGAAACCGACGCCAAACTGCAGGTTCCGCTTTTTATTAAAACAGGTGACCGGGTTAAAGTTGACCTGCGCGATTTCACCTACGTTGAAAGAGTAAACAGCTGATCTTCGGGCTTTGTGGCTGAAGACACCATAGCTGAAGCCTATCGTTTACTGAGGGCCGGTGACTTTGATAAAAGTCTGCAGATGTGCCGACATCTGCTGGCCGAAGACACCAAAAATTTCTGGGCCTCTTATCTGGCCTGTGTTGCCCTTGGTTATCTGCAAAATGATGAAGAGTTCAGCAGACAACTGGGTCATCTCAGAGGTCTAAAAAATGACTCACCCTATCTCAACTATCTTCTGGCCTATGAGCAGTTGAAATACAACGATATTGAAAAAGCCCTCTGGCTCTGGGCCGAAATCGCAGATAGCAGAGAAGGCTGGCTGGCCACAGAGCTGGTTGAGCTGGCCCGTACCGGCAAAGATCTTGCCCAATTGGCGCAAGAAAGAATCAGCGATTTTGTTATTTTACCAGAATTTCTGGCTGATTTATTTCACCCTGAAGAACCCCGTAAGCCCGAAGAGGTCGAACCAGCACCCGTGGGCAAGGTTGATGCAACACCTGTAAAAGAAGGTGGCACCAGCAAGGCAGTCTATGTGCTACTCAGCTCGGCCTTTTTGATTGCTGCCATTGCTCTGGCTATCTGGCGCTGGCCCACTGAACAGACCAGGTCAACTGCTGATTACAAGCGGCTCACTATTCATGAGTATGCCCATGTACTCAGTGGTCGCAAAGAAAAAAGTCTTTTTAGTTACTCTGATAGAAAACAGTTAATTGGCGATTTCAATCAGGCTAAACAAGAGTTGCACCGGGGCAAAGTTAACCAGGCGCGCTTTCTGCTTAACCGAATTGTGCAATCAAATGCTGATTTTAAAAGCAAAGAAAAGAGCAAGGTATTTCTGCGCTTTATTCCCATACCCACCTATGAAGACTTCAAAGACAGTCTAGAGGTCTCGGCAGTTCTGTTGCAGCCGGCTTTCTATCGCGACTGTCTTGTTCTGTGGCAGGGTAAAATCAACAATCTCAAAACTGTTGATAAGGGCATCAGCCTGAGCCTGCTTATTGAAGAGGCCGAGAAAAGCTATCTGGTAGAGGGCTTTATGGTTACCCAGAAGCCCGAACAGAAAATTGCAGACTTGCAGAGCCTTAAGGCAGATAAACCAGACAAAGCGGTAATCTATGGCGTATTTAAGGGGCTGGTGGGCGACCAGCGGCGGCCCTACGTTGAGCTAATCAAGCTCTGGCGCTAAATTTCTTGCTCGATCAGCCATTCATTTCATAAATGTTCATGGCCCGGGGCCTGTCTCTATCGCTGCTTTTTGTTTTCTCTGCTGGCCTCTGGGCAAACCCCACAATGACAGTAACCGGTGAACAGCTGCGATCGGGCTTTGTCAGCCTCGTATTTCTCGTACTTGATCTTGAAAAAGAAAAAACGGTTCAGGCTTCTTCTACGTAACGCCTTACGACCCGGTAAAAGATGTCAATGCCCCATTCGAAACCAGGGCGGTAAATTCGTTCGTTGTGACCATGAAACAGATCAGAAAAAACCACATCGGGAGGAAAAAACACCGGTGAAAAACCCAGGGTCTGAATACCAAGGCGCTGGTACTGGTTGGCGTCAGAGAAACCAATGAGAGTATAAGGTATTACCTTAACCCCCGGTACATCGTTACCTATTTCTGATTCAATAATATCATAGATTTCATTGCGGCCCACATTGGCCACAGGCCCGCCGGTTTTAATCAGGCGCAGGCGACCTTTGGGGGGCAGCATCTTCTGTAGCAGGTTGGTTACCTGCTCAACTGAACTGTCTGGTACAAAGCGGGTGTCTATGAGCAGGCGGCCCTCACCTGGCACTACATTGATTTTATCGCTACTCTCAATGACTGTGGGTGCGTAGGTGGTATGGGTCATGGCGTAGAATGACTCACGTTTATCAGCCGGTAGAATTTTAAGCACCAGATCATTAAACATGGGATATTTTAACAGTTTGAATATGAACTTTTTGGGGCCACCCAGGTTATCGGCCATGTGGTCGATCATATCGCGGGTGACCTGTGAGGGTTCAGCCTTGATTTTCATATTAAACAGATCTTGCACAAAACGGGTCAGCGGGTTGTTGGCACTTTCTTTTGAGGCCAGCGAGCCATGGCCGGCCTTGCCTTCGAAAGTAACTTCAAACCAGGCGAAACCTTTTTCTTCTGTTTGAATAAAGTAGAACTGCTGCCCTTCAACATATACCGGAAAGCCACCCACTTCATTAAGGGCATAGCCAACCCCATCAAACAGCTTAGGGTGGTTTTCAACCAGATACTGTGAACCATGGGTGCAGCCGGCTTCTTCATCGGCCACAGCCGCAAAAACTATGTCGCGATTGAGGGCCACCTTCTGCTTTTTCAACTGTAGCAGGCTAATCAGTGAATAGATCACATGATTCTTCATATCTATGGCACCACGGCCGTAGATATAGCCGTCATCTTCTTTAGCAGAGAGGGGGTGATGCTTCCATTTTTGTTCTGACCAGGGCACGGTGTCGGTATGGCCAGTGAGCAGCAGGGCGGGTTTGGTGGGGTTTTTGGCTTTCAGGCGGGTAATCAGGTTGGGGCGTTTTTTCTCACCGCGTAGAATTTTTGTAGAAAAGCCTGCGCCTTTTAATACCCGGTTAAGGTAGGCTACGACTTTCTCTTCATCGGCGTTGGGGTTACGTGAATCAAGTTTTAAGATATCTTTGAAATACTTAACCCCCTGGGCCAGGGTTTTGGCATCAAGGGTGGTGGGTGAGGGGCAATTAAATTCAGGTGTGCTCATTAACAAACTCGGTTATTTTCTGCAGGGCAGTTTTCAGTTCTTCTTCGCTGGTGGCATAAGACATACGAATAAAACCTTCACCTTCGGGGCCAAAGGCAGAGCCAGGTACCACCGCTACATTTTTTTCGGCCAGTAAAGATTTGGCAAACTGCATTGATGACAGACCCGTTTTCTTAATCGAAGGAAAAACATAGAAGGCACCACCAGGGCTGTGGCAGTCAAGGCCAGCCTTATTGAGGCCTTTAACCATGAAGTCACGGCGCTTTTTGTATGAGGCCCGCATAGCGTCACGGTCGCCCAGGCAGTCTTTCAGGGCAGTCTCAGCCGCAATCTGGCTGATGGTGGGGGCACAGAGCATCGAGTACTGGTGAATTTTAAGCAGGGCCTTGAGCCACTCGGCCGGCCCACAGATATAGGCGATGCGCCAGCCAGTCATGGCAAAAGACTTTGAGAAACCACCGAGAAGCAGGGTGCGCTCTTTCATACCCTCAAGGGTAGCCAGGGGAATGTGAGGCTCGTCGAAGCTGAGTTCACCATAGATCTCATCTGAAATAACCAGCATATCACGTTCAACCACAAAGTCGCGAATACGCTCAAGGGTGGGGCGGCCAAAGGTGGCGCCGGTGGGGTTTGAAGGATAATTCAGTAACAGCGCCTTGGATTCGGCAGGGCAGCCCTCTGCGAGGGCTTCGGCGGTAATTTTGAAGCTGTCGGCAAAAGACATTGAGATGGGGGCCGGCCTGCCACCGGCCAGGGTGATCATGGGTTCATAACTTACGTAAGAAGGGCGGGCATAGCTGACCACATCACCAGGGTTAATAATCGAGCGCAGTGCCAGGTCTAGGCCCTGTGAGACGCCCACTACGATGAGAATTTCGTTATCGGGGTCATAGCTGAGCTCATATTCATTCTGTAGATAATTGCTGATTTGTGCGCGCAGGCTGGGCAGCCCCTGGTTGCCTGTATAGTGGGTGTAGCCGCTGCGCAGGGCTGAAACGGCCGAATGAACGACCCGGGCGGGTGAAACAAAATCGGGTTCGCCCACACCCAGTGAAATGCAGTCTTTGCGTTGTGCTACAATGTCAAAAAATTCACGAATACCCGAGGGCTGCAGGGCTGCAACGGGTTCTGAAATCTTATTCTGCCAGTTTATTTTTTTATGGCGCGGCCCATTTTCATGATAATCTGACAGTCTAATAGGTTTCATTCTTCTTTTATTAGAACCTCTACCCCCGGTAATTTCTTACCTTCGATAAACTCAAGAGTGGCGCCACCGCCAGTCGAAACATGGGTAATCTGCTCTTCAACCCCGGCTTCTCTGATGGCGTAAACTGAATCACCGCCGCCAACTACCGTAGTGCCCTTGACCTTGGTGAGGGCCTTGGCCAGTTTCATGGTACCCTTGGCAAATGGGGGCATTTCAAATACACCCATGGGCCCGTTCCATAAGACAGTTTTGGCGCCCTTAATAGCTTTAATATACTTATCGACTGTCTTGGGGCCAATATCCATACCCATAAAACCATCGGGAATTGACTTGCCCACGGTTTTGGCCTTGGCCTTGTCTGAGAATTCTTTGGTGACCACATGGTCATCGGGCAGCAGAAAGTCGCAGCGGTGATAATCGGCCTTGTCGACGATCTGAAAGGCCTTTGACAGGTATTCTTTTTCGACCATTGAGGTGCCGGTATCGACCAGTCGTGATTTAAGAAAGGTATAGGCCATGGCCCCACCGATCATGATGGTATTTACTTTGGGAATAAGTTTCTCTAAAACAGTAATTTTGCTTGAGACCTTGGCGCCGCCAATAATGGCTACGAAGGGTTTTTCAGCCTTAGTCAGCAGGTTCTGCAAAACATCGATTTCGCGTTTAAGCAAAAGGCCGGCCGCAGAGGGCAGGGCCTCGGCAATTTCTACAATTGAGGCATGGGCCCTGTGGCAGGCGCCGAAGGCGTCATCAACATAGAAGTCGGCATGTTTGGCCAGAGTGGCAGCCAGTTTCTTACGCTCGGCTTTTTCATCTGAGGTTTCTTCAGCATAGAATCTGATATTGTCTAAAACAAGTATTTCGCCCTCATCGAGCTTTTTGGCGGCCGCAACGGTGGGCTCACCCAGCTCATCTGCGCTGAAGGTGACTTGGTTTGAAGGAAGTAATTCATTTAAACGCTCAGCTACTTTCGCCAGGCTTAGCTTTTTGCTGCGACCCTTGGGGCGGCCCAGGTGCGATACAAGCACGAGCGAGGCCCCTTCGTTGAGCAGATAATTTATAGTAGGCAGGCTTTTCTGAATGCGGGTATCGTCGGTAATTTCGCCGCTCTCTTTGTCGAGGGGTACATTAAAGTCGACCCTCACGAGCACGCGTTTGCCTTCAACTTTGAGGCTCTCAACGCTGGGTAGGTCAATTCTCATCATCGGAATATCTGAAAGAGAAATTAGACGGTAAAGTGTTTTTTGGGGTTGCGCCTATCAGCAGTCTGTGGGTTGCTGCCCTATGCAGATCGGAGTAGCCCGCCTTCAGGTATCAATGTATGCCACCTCGTTAAAAGAAAAACGATCTTATTTGCGACCTATTAAAGACAAGGTGCGCAACGATTTTAATATTTCAATCGCTGAGGTGGCCCTGCAAGAACAGTGGCAGAACAGTGAGCTTGGTCTGGCCATGATCACCTTTGACCGTGACTTCTTTCAAAAAACAGTACACAAGATCATTGCCATGATCGAGCGCAAAGGCGAGATGGAAGTGACCGGCTACGATATCGATTACTGTTGAATTACATGGCACCCTGATCGTGCCATGTTCATTACTTTAAGAGGGGCCCTTGATACTTGAAAAGTTCTGGGTAAACTTGAAGTAGTCAAAGCGGCCTTTTTTGTAGTGGGCGCCACCGACCCCAAGATAGTTATATTTTTTATTCAGAATATTTCTGCGGTGGCCTGGTGAATTCATCCACTGTTTGACGACGCCTTTGGCGCAGCCCAGATAGGTGTGGGCCGGCAGCGGTGGCCCCTGGGGGCTGTAGCCCACCTTGCCGCCTGGCAGATTGTAGACCCCTTTGCCGGCAATGTATTCTATACCGAAGCTGTAGGCAATATTCTCAGCCGAGAAGGCGTTTGAAATGCCCACCAGCTTGAGGCGCATACCCATGGTACGCCGGGCGGCCACCCGGCTGGTATGAGAAAAGAAATTAAGTTTCACCATATCATCTGAGTGCATCAGGGCCGCTTTTTCAAGGGCTGGCGAGTGTTTGAATACATGCAGGCCATGTTTTTTGCGCTGGCGGTTGGTTTCAAACACCACGGCTGCATGTAAAAGTTTGTAGTCGACCTTGTTAAAATCTATGCGGCTGTTGGCCACCTTGCTTTTAGCAAAGCTGTTAAAGTCATATTTGGCGTAATCTGAAAAACCCCATTGGGCTGCGAGGCTGCCGAAGCTGAAAAGAACAAGTGAGATGATAGAAACAATTCTGAACATGGGGGGAATATATATCGCTTGCAAAAGTTGGCAACTCTTAAGAGACGAAACTGAAAAAAAGTGCAGCAGCTTTTTTGAACGATCAATGTATGATAGGCGTCAAATATCCCCCCAAATAATCGGGAGAATATAAGTGTCTTCCAGGCTATATGCTTATCTACGCCGCGAAATTTCAGATCGGTGATTGAGATGATGCGGGCCATGGAACAGGACGTTCCGAGGCCCGCGATGCACATGGATGTACCATCTCAGGTAATCTTTGTTACGCTACGTGTTTGTCGACCCCGCGAAATTTGAGATCGGCGATTGATGGTGCGGGCCATGGAACAGGAGGTTCCGAGGCCCGCGATGCACATGGATGTGCCATCTCAGGTAATCTCTGTTACGCTACGTGTTTGTCGACCCCGCGAAATTTCAGATCTGTGATTGAAATGGTGCGGGCAGATAAACGGTGCACCGACTGGGGCTTATCTTCTTTATCTCGCCAGCGGTTCTGCAGCAATTGGCCATAGACCATAATTTCCATACCTTTAAACAGAATGGGTTCGAAGATATCGACCACCTTGCCCCAGGCCTCAACCTGAATAAAGTTGGCATGTGAGCCTTCTTTATCTGTCGTCTGGCGAGAGCCATACATTAAATTGAAGCTCATAACCTTCTTGTTTTCTTCGCCTACGGTTTTCACTGTGGGGTCAGACGCAAGTTTACCTTTGAACTGGCAGAAATTGAAATCGTACATTTTGTTATCCTCTAACTTTTTATAGAGGTAATACCCCCCGGGGCGAAAAATTTCCCAGATTTTTACCACTTTTTTTGAAAAAGATTACTTTTTTCGAAGCCGTGCCGCCCATTGGGCTTGACCGAAAAAAAAGATCAGTAAAATAGTCTTTTGGCAGAAAGATTATTTACTGATTCAGTCTTCGCGCACCAGAATAAACCAGTTGTCGAGCCATTGGCCAGAGCGTGAGGCCCGGCCGATTGAGACGTGGGCTGAAACCTTCCACATAAAATCTTGCGTCTGGTAATAGATGACCCGTGAAAGCCGCTCGCCGTTTGAAATGATGGGGGGCCAGCTGCCATATTTCTGGGCTGGTA
>CAZHLC010000068.1:0-10769 GCA_964532545.1 uncultured Leptospiraceae bacterium
GCCCCTGGGGAGTCACCAATGATGGACAAACCATTTATATCGCTGATGGGGCAAATCACACCATTCGCACTATCAAATAATGCGCACAATCTGCCTTCAAGCCTTTCTTTGATGCCTTTCAGTGGCCTATAAGATCTAGCAGATTTTTTCAATAAACCTGCGACCAATGCCATGCAACGCGAAATAGCGAATGGCCTTGTGCTCACCTATTAAACAGTTTTCATCGTGGGCGACAACCTCGCCTGATAATCAAGCAGCTTACCTTTGTAGCACGCGCTGGTTTAGCCCCATAATGGTCAGCCAGCCAACCGAAAGAATAAGACGACAAAAAAACTTCTTCATAGGCATTTCAAATCAGTAAATTCTGTGCATTAATGCTACTCTTCGCTTTCACTTACCTAAGCTAAATGGGCCTTCAGCTCAAATGAAAGCTGCTAACATCTTAAATATCTCCGCGACATTCTAATCTGGCCTTACTCTTCTGTGCACTTTTCTTTTCTGCGGTTCGCCGAATCTTTTTTTTAGCTCTGTAAAAACCCTATTGCTCTCTGCATCGATTGCTTCATTATCTTCAAAGCTTTTTGCGATTTGCCCCTTTGGCCTGAACTCTGAGGTTGCAGATATTAGAATCGAGAATTTTCTAAGTTTTACCTCTTGCTTTTTTTTATCATATTTGTATTTTAACCCTTTCTGATCTAGAAAGCTCATTACCTCTGCTAGATCAGCCTTTAGATCAACGAATCTTCGCATTTGCTGTTACCACGTTTACCTTATTTATCAGTTTTTCAATTTACCTTGATTTGCTTAGAGTTTCTTGAACCCCTTTTTCTGAAATCAATGCCTCAGAAAATCTGTATTCGCCCGAATGCTTACTAATGGCATAATACCCGCAGCCAAGAATTAGATTCAACTTATCTTGAGTCGCCAAATATTTCTCTGAACTGCAATAGAAAATGTACCAGTCTGTCAACTCAATGATGCCCAGGCGCTCTTCTTTAGAATCATCTAAAGTGCTGACCTTTCTGAAAAGTATTTGTACTGCTGCTTCTCGACTTAACATAACCCGAACCCTATTTCTCGCCGAGAATGCCTTTGAAAACCTGAAGAGTGAAATATACTTCGGCATCACTGGCCGACTGAAACTCAATTATTTGCGCGATGCTGCCCAGAAACTCTGCATGGCTGACTTTAATAATAATTCTTCTTTGTACTCTAAATAAGTAGAAATGGCGGGTTAGATCTTTATGCAAAATATGGTTATCTACTGTGATTTTGTTTTCTCTCAGCCAACTATATATTGAAAGGCCGATAGCTTTGAGGTCTTTATCACCATAGCATACTTTATACTGGTGTCGAGGCTGGCTCGAGCCCTCGATAATGGTCATAGCCGGCTTGGGGGGTAGCAGATTTTTTATCTTTGAAAACCCTCGACTCTCTCTAGGGGCAACAGGCTTACACTGGTGGGCTTCGGCTTTGTCAAAAGCAAGATAAGCTTTGTCTTTCGTTACTAATTCACCATCTTTGTACACCTGTTTGCCACCCCCATCATAGGTGTAATATGCCAGGTTATTGTTTTTAAATTTCCATTTTTCTTCGACAATGCCTGATTCAAGAATCGATAAGATATGCTCAGGCCTGCCCTCGCAAAACTCGGCCAGGTAAATGAAAGCTGAGTTGCTGAAGGCTTCTTTAGCCCCCATCACCCAGTAGGTATAGCGTCCTTTCTTGTAGCCAAGAATTTTATCTTCAGAAAAAAAAGTGTCTTCACTGCGTGAGCATTTCGTGAAGTAATCATCATGTTCAAAGCAAAAACTGACATCTAGCTGATCGAGTAAAGACTGAACTTGCTCGATTGAAGACGGCGGTTTGACTTTTTTCTTATCACAGGTCAAGGCAATTTGAGAGTTAAAATTGCGCGTGATTTTCTGGCCAACATTAAAGCCCCGCGGGTTCGGTTGAACAGGCATAATTAAAACTAAAAACAGGGTGATGATGAGTACTCGCCTCATAAGACCTTGCTGCTTTCTATTGTTAAAGCTTTCAAGCAGAAAATAGTTGTTGAACCTGAGCCATGGTCTTAAGTTCGCTATTTTTAACAGCGACTCAGCCTGTAAATCGAGGCATGAATTATATGACAAACAAGCTTGTCAGCATAACAAATAAGCCAATCGCTGGTATCTAATGAAGTCAATAGTTAACTTTAGCTGCCTGGTATTAGCAAAGGCTCTATTTGCCTGCCTTTTCATTTCAATGACAGTTCATTCGACCGCGGCTGATCTCGATTACTGCGAAATCGATACCAGCAAAGAGTTCTGCGCCACTCAGTTGGCCCAGAGTATCATGAAAAATCAGGTCGACCTCATCATTCCCACCCTGCAAAAAGAAAAAAGCAAGCTACAGAAAATAGAGAAGTGGCAACTCTATGCCTATGTAATCGCCATGAAGCACGATGATTCAAAGGCATTTATGAGACTCTACAGCAAAGGGTTAAGTCTCAATGGCACTTATGGCTTTGGCCAACCTTTGTTTTACAGGGCTTGCCAGCAGGCCCGGCTTGATGTTTTAGAGGTGCTAATAGAAGAAAAGGCAACAGCCAAATCTGAAATTGGTGCTAGCCCTGTAACCTGGTGTGCCTATAACCTTAGCTATGCAGACAACCCCCGCCAGCTCAAGGCCTTAAAAATGGTAATAGACGCAGGCTACGATGTGAATACCACCGATGAATATGGCCGCAACGCCCTGCACTATACCTGCACCTATGGCATGCTTGCGTCGACAACCCTTCTGATTAAAAATGGCATTAACGTAAATGCAGCTCGCGACAATGGCCTGACCCCGTTAATGATGACAGTCAAGGCCCGAGCTTTTACGCCAAATCAAGACCGACCGAAAATGATGAAACTACTTATTACCTCAGGGGCCAGGCTAGATGCAATAGACTCATCAGGCAACAGTGCGCTCATGATAGCAACCATTGGTCAAAATACAGCCGCAGCAAAACTTCTTATAGAGGCAGGTGCATCAAAAGATATTAAAAATGAGAAGGGCCTGACGGTGGCAGATCTGGCCAGGGCGCATAATGCTTCTGAAATTATGGCCTTGCTTGGGGTTAAGCCTTCTCTAATGAACCAGTTGGTACAATCGATTGAAAACCAAGACCTTAAGAAATTCAAAGAGCTTCTTGCCGACAAGTCTTTTGACCCCGGTGCCACTGATGCAGCTGGCCAAACCCTGTTGCACCTGGCTCTCGAGGCGGGCTTCACACCCGCAGCTGACTTTTTGGTGACTCAGAAAAAAATTGATGTTAACAAGAGTGACAATAACCAGACAACGCCCCTGATGGTAGCGACCTCAAATGGCAACAAGCGCATGGTGAAAGTATTGCTCAGCGCCGGTGCCGATATCAATGCCCGCAATTCATATGGTTACGGAATGCTACGCCATGCTAATAGCAATAAACATTTTAAGCTGGTTGTCTACCTGGTAAATGCCGGCCTCAAGGTAGAAGATGCTGAAGAAATTAAGCTGCTTTTTATTGCCTGCGCTGCGGCAGGCGATATGGCATGTGTAGAAAAAATGCTCGAATCTAAGCAAGCCACCTTGCAAACAAAAGAAAGTTTCGGTGGCAGCACCGCTTTGCATTACAGTGTCTTTACCGGTGAGATAAAGATGATTAAATATCTTATTGAGCAGGGCGCTGACGTGAACGCTAAGAACGGTTCAGACCGAACCCCATTGATGGTGGCACAATTTAAGGGTGACCATGAGATCATCGAAATTTTAAAAGAAGCAGGGGCGAAAGAAGAAGAAAGCCAGGCTATTGGCAGCAGTGTGATTATCGTTGACTGGCAAAATCGGCGATTGACCGACGAAGACCAAGAGTATGCTTTTTTTAAAGATGAATCTTTGAAAATAGAATATATCTCACAGAAAATCATTAAGAATAAGACGCTGTTTGTAAAGGCCGAAAATGAAACCGGTATTATCAGCTGGTTCAAATATGAAAACGAGAAGCTGCTTGATCTAAGGTCAAACACTTACACTAATAAATACCCCTTTATTAAAATGGCCGAAAAACGGTATGGCTATTTCTTTGACGAAGCGGGTGTTAAGCGACTGGTTGAGCTAGATGGCTCAACGGTAAAAATTCACGACCATTCGCCAAGATTTGACGCTAATGTGGCGGCGGCTGGCTATATAATTGGCCAGAAGATTTTCACCAGCTCTGGCCTAGAGGTCACACCAGAATCAACTAATAATTCAGTGTTGAAAAGGCTTGAAGAAGTTGAGAATTCATTACCAAAGAGCGAGCGCCTTTTTTACTTAGATTCAAACCTTACAAAGTTTGGGCCTGGCATTCTCTACCAAATCAGAAAAGACAAGAATAACCTCAGCCTGGGCTTTTTAACGCCCAAGGGTAAGGTTTACAAATCAATTAGCACAGCCCCACATTTCAGTCAGGTCGAAAATCTGACCTCGGCACGAAAATGGCTGTTGCTCTTTACCCGCTCGAAGAAAACCCTGCGGCTTTTTACATTAGGCTCAGACCTGCAGCTTCGCCCCGTCAAAGATTCGGCCAACTGCCCCTCGTCGGTCGGTTCTGAATTCACAATTTTTGTGAATGAAAAAATTTATTTTTCTCACTATCATGAACCCAGTGATGAGACAAATATTTATTCATTCGACGGAACCAATTGCAAGCTGGTGGGCTTCAAACCAGCCTCTAGCTTAGAGTCTGCCCTTGTTTACCAGAACAGAATTTACACCACCTGCGCATACCACGACGAGCAGCTGATAAAGGTCTGCTATTACGATACCCTGTCAAAAAAAGTCACTCGCATTGAAAAGTTGGATAGTTCAGAGTTTATAGACCCGTTCGTGTTCAATGGCAGGGTGGTTTTTAAAAAGCTGCATACTGGGCGAGGCTACTACTATATACCCGATTAAGAATGCACCTTGGCCCCTTTATAGTCTGTAATTTGGTCTACCGGCTCGATCAAAATGGCAAGGCCCACTGTGAGAAAGGCAACATATTAAGCAGATTCGTTTTCAAGCAGAAAATAGGTAGTTGAATCTAGCCATGGGCTTAAATTCACCTTTCGGGCCGGTATAGTATCATCTTACTAATGACCTGTGTAGCCGGTTTTTGCGGTAAACTTTTCGAAGCATTTTTTGCAGCCGACGCACATCAATGTTCTTTTTATTGAAAGCCTTTCGCAACTGGCGGTTAGCATTCAGGTCACGTCTAATAAGGCTTTCATCAGCCCTCACTCTCTTATCTGCTTGTCGAAAATCTTTATGAATGGAATAACTTTCGTACTCTTTTTCTAAAGCCCCCATAGCAGCCGTGCTCGCTATGAAGCCCTTCTCTACACAATTTTGATTACATACCTCAGGTGTAGTTGACGTGGCCAGATTTTCAATCACCAGAGCTTTTTTCTTGCGAAGTTCGTGCAACCTTGCAATGAGTTGTTGAATACTTAGTTGGCGAATACTGGCGTGCTTTCGTAAGGCCGCCTTTCTTAGTAAGTCTACTCTATGAATCATTGTATAATTCTTTTGCAACTGGTATAGCTTCATTAAATATGTATAATTAGCCATAGCAAAGGGATATCTTTTAATGCCCTCGTTGTAAATGCTGGTCATTTGTTTCAAAACTTTGGCAGAAACCGTTGTCTCTTTAAGTAAGCGTCTAATTTGCGGTTCACCCCTCAGTTCTGCAACCTTAAAGTCGCGACTTGCCGAAAGATAACCAGTCAGAAGTCGAATTCGCCAATGGTCATCGAGAAAGAATGTGTCGATATGTGCGAAATCTGTTACGGCTTTTCTCATAATTTCGCAAGCGGTGTCATTAAGAATAAGAATATATGAATCTATTATTTGGGGCTGATGGCGATTTGCTCTACCAAATCGGCGCTGTATCGGAAAAACCAAAAAGTTTTCTGAGGCAATACTATAAGATTGTTCAACGCATTGAGGCGTAAGCTTTTTGCCCACCGAAAGTGACTGCTTGCAATCAGATAGGCTGTGAATCAAATGAATATCAAGGCCTACTATTTTGGCCTCTATTTTAGCTGAACCATCAAAACCAAATGCAGAGCTAGCAAGCAATAAAAATAGAAGACTATTCTTCACTTAAGCGAAAGTATTTTATTTAGATCAAGATTCAACTAAATAAATTGAAAAGCCTTATTCATAGGTTGCCATATCGCAGGCCCTGAGCGCTAAAGTTTTACCGCATCTTCAGCCCTTAGTGTTGTTTAAATATTAGGAATTTTGCTCTCTAGATTCCTCTTTTAATAGGGCACTACCCACCATGGGGCAGATAACATATTATACAGAGGCGTTTTTCAGAAAATAGTAGTTAGATTCATGAGCCATAAGGTGAGTTGAGAGCGGTTCGTCTGAAATGATGGAGTTTTCGCTCACTTCAAGCTGAGCAAGCAAAGTAATCAAATTGATTGAAAGCAATATGATGTATTTTTGACTGGCCCTAGTGTTCTATACCAGGGCCAAAATTAGTTTAAGACTTATAGACTCTCTTTAAAGGTATTTGTAGTTGATGAGGGCGTCTGTCAGGCTTGTCAAACGGTGTGCCGTCTACATGTTTCGCACCCATGAAGAGCATTCCGTTGCGAAAGTATATTAAGTCGTAGTCTGTAACAATTTGCCCCCTAGCGATTCTAAACAAAGGAAAGGCTTTCTTCAGAATATCTTGCTTTACGCCCGACTTAAACGTGTCTAATCCTTTAACTGGAATACTGTTAAGCATGGCAGCAGCTTTGGGATGCAGAGGCGTTAGGGCAAAACCTTCATTCAAAATATAGTCAATTTCGAATGCTCCCTTAGCGATAGGATGCTTTTTGCCCCATTTGAGCGACCCCTTAAATTCAAACTTCATTAAAGGGGCTTTACCGTATTGATCTGCGAACATAGTTATCGTACCTTCAAATCGGTTTTTCGCTAAATACTTAAAGTTTCGCCGTAAATAGGTAGGTTGAATCTTACCCTTGCCCGCCCGATCTTCGGTGGGCCGCAACTCTACAGTCAAGCTCTGCCACTCGCCTTGAGCATAGCTTTTTACTTCTTCAAGGTTAGTTGGCTCTTGAACCATGTGAATGCCCATAGAGCGCTTTGATACACCCGAGCAGGCGATAGACATAACTATGCACATGGTAAATATTACAGTTTTCTTCATTGGCTTCTCCTGAAAAACTTCTTGATTTCTATTATCATAACCATAAATTAATCCATAAGTCTGAAATAGTCAAGTAGTCACTAAAAACTGACTATTGAAATATTATGCCAATACAGAAAAAAAGTTACGAAAATAATGAATGCCCGGTGACTCACTGCATGCAAAAAATCGGAGGCAAGTGGAAGCCAATTATCATTTTCTTAATCAGAAAGGGCGGCAACCGCTTCGGGGTTTTACAAAGAGGCATTGAAGGCATCAGCAAGCAGATGCTCACTAAACAACTGCGCGAACTCGAAGAAGACGGCATACTTCACCGCAAGGTTTACCCAGAGGTGCCACCGCGAGTTGAGTACTCTATCACAGAGTTTGGTGAATCGCTTCTACCTGTAATTGATGCCATGAGTGAGTGGGGTAGAGAGCATATGAAAGAAGCAGAAAGTATTAATTAGATTTCTGAAGCGCCCTGTAATCATCGCCGCTTCAAAGCCGCACTATGAGCTCGGCATCGCATGCATGATCATTCGCTATTCATCACCACCTTATTCTTAATATAAGTCTTGCGATTGGTAATGTGCAATGTATAGTGTGTACCTGCTGGTACTTCATTTCTAACCAGATAGAAACCGAAAGGGTGAGGAGCAGCCTTATCTTCGTATTTCTTAGCATAGTTGAACATAATACTGATATGCCATTGATTCTTGCTAAGGCTTAGACTTCTAATACGTGGCCAGAAATAGAGTATTTCAAACTCATGTGATAAGGCCTCATCGATGTAAGGTAGTCTAACAAAATCAGACCTTGAGTTTTTTTCTTCAATGCTTCTTTGTAACAACGCCCGAAACTTCGCAGAGTCGCTTTCTCGATTATGATTATGCATGCTCATTTCAACCGTTTGCATTGAGCTGATAGTTTGGCCATCGTATCTATCGAAAATCTCAATGATTGGGCGACGGATTTGAAGACTGTCGATTGAGGTTATTGGCAAGGCCAAAACTATGAATTTCACCATGAATCTTCTAAACATCTGCATGATTTGTTGACATTATTTCGGTAAATGATCGTCAGTACAGATAAAATCGAACCAGGTTTAATTTAGCAAATTGTAAGATGAAATTATGTTTAAAGCCAAAAAATGATTGAATCTGAGTTCTTGGCTAGATGATAGCTCATTATGGTAAGTCGCTTGTATTTCTGGTCTTCTAGATGAAAGTCTTTGAGAATTCAATTGGAACTTTTTTTTTCATATGCGCTATTACTGCAAGCTGCTCAAGCAGGCCTACGCCATTAAAAACAATGCCACCTGCAATTCAAGGCAGCAATCACAGTGAAAGAATAAAATGCTTCGCTTATAGCAGGCTTACCCGCCTGCCCCCACTCAGTTGGCCCAAAGTGGCTGGCAAGGGTATTCCCCTGAGCATCATACAAGGTCAGCTTGCAGCGAGCAACGGGGGCTTGGCCATTAAAGACGACTCATCAAATATCTACATAGATTGGAAGGAAAGCATCGTCATTGAGGCCACAGAAGATTGGCAACCATATTTTATTAAGACAAAGCAGAATTTAATTGCTCTTCAAAGCATAGAAGGTGTCAGTGATGATGGCCCCTTTAAAGACCATTATTACACCATGCTGCCAGAAGAGAGTGTGCCACAAACGGTTAACGGAAATAGGTACATTGGGCATTCTATAAGTCTACCAGCGAGCAACTTGAAAGCCTTTGACTTTGTACAAGAAACAGACGATGGTATACTTTTTGTTGCATATAAAAATGAAGTTTGGCTAAAACCTGACCAGATTATAAGGCGTGAGGTTATCTTAGACAAGTTTACTGTATTTCTTTTATACTCAAGAAAAAACCAGAGACAGACCTTCTTGTTGAGATCAAACAGCAAAAAGCAACTTATTCATCGGCATTGCAAGTCTGCTATTTCTCTGAATTAATACCCTTCGCATTTGCTGTTACCACGTTTACCTTATTTATCAGTTTTTCAATTTACCTTGATTTACTTAGAGTTTCTTGAACCTCTTTTTCTGAAATCAATGCCTCAAAAAATCTGTATTCGCCAGAATGTTTATTTATGGCATAGTGACCGCAGCCAAGCATTAAATACAACTCATCGCCAGTCTCTATGTATTTCTCTGAGTTACAATAGAAAACCCACCAGCTTGGTAATTCAATCGTCGACTTTTCTATGATACCCAAGCGCTCTTCTTTAGAATCAACAAGAGCATTGATCTTGCTCAGGAGCAATTGTGCTGCTGCTTCTCTGCTTAGCATTTAATATTTATGAAGTTGTGCCTCTTTATCTTTAGGTGCCACTCTCAAAAGGCGCCAGCTATAGAGACAGATAACATACTATATAGAGCCCAGCCAAACATCCAGTATGGTAGTTTAAAGAGACGAAGGTGAGCCCAAAGGGCGAACCAAGCCTGTTACGATTCGGGGGGGCAGTTCTTACTTAATCCACCCCTACCAATGATAACAAACACCCTGAATCAATACGATTCAACCACCTATTCTACTCTCAACTTACAGATAAGATACTTGATCTATTCTACCCTACTATATGCCCTAAATGTGGTAGTAAATGCACTAAAAGAATATCTACCCGCCCTAACCTCATAAGATGTGAATCATGTAACACTCTTAAATCAAGATTTACTCATACTCCCTTAGTACACTTTAAACTACCTTACTGGATGTTTGGCTGGGCTCTATATGAAAGCCACATCAGATATCCACAGGCCCTGACTGCAGCCTATATAAAGAGATCTCTTGGTATATCAGAGAATGCTGCTATCAGATTAAAAAGAAGACTACAGCTATTTGCCTCTGAAAGAATACCTGCTATTAAAGCCCTGATCTATAAAGAGCTGAAAGAAGAATGGCATGAAGACTATAGACTACCTAAGAACCAAGATCTAAGACCTTATATCCAATCTAAAAAGGTACCTCATGTCGATACTGTAGTCTTATTCAGTTGTTCACAAAGAGCCAATAAAGGCCGGCAGAGACACCGTAAACAGGGCCAAACATGCTCTATTTACATGTCACCCAAGTTAGGTGGTCATCAGAAAGGTACCATGGCTCAGGTATTTGGCTATAAGAACGGCCCTGTAATAGTAGATTCTGTAGGTAACCAGAAAGTTGAAACTCTACTACCCCATCTTAACCAAGTACTGCCTATTGACTCTCCTCTATTTGCAGATATGGGCTACAAATGGGTACCAAGAAAGAACCTAAGATTAGTAAACCACTCAGCTCACAGTAAAGACAAAAGATATAAGTGGGCCAGAAACAGATGGGTAACTGAATATGGTGTGAACAACAATGTTGCTGAAGGTCTTAATTCTGTTCTAAAAAAATATGTAAGTGGTTATGGATGGTTTAAACCAGAGTACAGTCAGCTCTATTTAAATGAATTCAGTTTTTTAAAGTCAATGCGGCACTTAAGCTGGGAAGGGGTGGCTAAGTATGAACTGGCCCAGCGAAAGGCCGCAAGGCCGGTCGAAACAGACGAAGGTGAGCCCAAAGGGCGAACCAAGCCTGTTACGATTCGGGGGGTCAGGT
>CAZHLC010000069.1:0-2963 GCA_964532545.1 uncultured Leptospiraceae bacterium
AGCCCCCACCCCACCTGCAGTTTCGGGTCTATGATGAAATGTTTCTCTGGCTGGGCGAGCAAGAGAACATTTTCTCAAAACAGGATTTCGAGCTGGGTGATCACCCCCTGGCCCTGAAGAACAGCGCTGCTGATTTTTTCAGGCGTACCGAATCTGAATTGATTGTTCCTTTTGCTTTGAACCGATCACTGCTGGCCCTGATGTTTCTGGGGAGAAAGATCGATGGGGGCCGCTTCAGTAAAAGCGAAATCTATTTTTTAACAGAGATACGCAACGTTACCTCGATTGCCTTTTCAAACTCGTATTTGTATGAACGTATCAGTGCCCTGAATGAAACTCTTGAAGAGAAAGTCAAAAGCCGAACCCGAGACCTTGAAGATGCCCAGAGCCAGCTGGTGCACAGTGAAAAGCTGGCCTCGCTGGGTGTGATGGTAGCCGGTATTGCCCATGAAATTAATACCCCCGCCGGTGTTATTAATGGGGCCATCAGCAACATCATTGATAACCTCAATGATTTTCTAAACAGCGCCCTCAGTGGCACCGAAGAATCGTTTGAACAACTGGTAATGCAGCTGGTAAATCACCGCCGGTTTTCAAACCTCGATGCCAGCGAAAAATACCGTAAAACCAAAGAACTGCAGAAATCACTTATTGACTCTTTTGGCCTTGAAAGCGAACAGGCCCAGCATAGGGCCGACTTTCTTCTGACCTATAGCTCAGAAGAGCTACAACAAGAAATTGCCAGCCTGCGCCATGAAGAGTTTCAAGTGCTGCAGAAAGTCACCTATCTCAGCCAGAACATTCAGAATATCAGAATTGCCATCGAGGCCATTGTGCGCATTGTAAAGGCGCTTAAGTACTACTCTCATATTAACCAGTCAGAAACCGAGAGCGTCTATTTGCGTGAAGGTATCGAGAATACCCTGGTGATTCTACACAACCAGTTAAAGCATGGTATCAAGGTCGAACGTAAGTTTGCTGATGTTGAACCGGTCACCTGTGTGGTGGGCGAACTCAACCAGATCTGGACGAATCTGATTACCAACGCTATTCAGGCCATGAACGGCCAGGGCGAAATTAATATTCTGCTGCAAGAAGTGTATCTGAGTTCGGCGCCCGAGGTTACCACCCTGAGTGAAGCTGACCTGCAGCCCCTGCTGGTTCAAGATATGCCGGCGAAAAAGTACCAGCGCATAACCATTGAAGACAGTGGGCCGGGCATACCTTCTGAAAATCTTGACAAAATCTTTGACCCCTTCTTCACCACCAAGGCCCCCGGTGAGGGCACTGGCCTTGGCCTGGGTATAGTAAAAAATATTGTGCAGAAGCATAACGGCTTTATGACAGTGGCCTCACAACCCGGTCAAACCCGCTTTGCCATTTACCTGCCTGCCGACGCTCAGGCAATCAGCTAGTTCTAAAAGTTATAGACACTGGGCAAACGCACTTTGAAACTTGCTCATGGCTAATTGGGAAAATGAAGTTAAAAAGCTGCTACAGGCTGGTCAATCATCTGTTATTATTCTACATGGCAATGTAAGAGACTTTTACCCCTCAGGTGAGAAGTTTGTCTCGTTGCGCGATTATGTTTTTCAGAAAGTGCTGCCCGAGCGTGAGTACAAGCTGTTCTACGACCCCCAGGCGGGCATACAGTTTGCTGACCCCAGGCATCGCGAAGCTTTTTTTCAAAGCCTGCAGGGGTATGATGCCTACCATAAAACCAATTATGCCCAGAACCCGCCTAAACAGCCCGGGCCAGCGTTCTCATTAATTGAAAACATCTCGAAACTCAAAATTATGGATAAGGTCTCGGTAGTGGGGGTAATAAATTATTTAGAGCAGATTATTCCCATGGCGAATGTAGGCCAGGTTTCAAATGAAGTTCGTTACCTGCTGGTATCAATCGATAAGTGGGCCCAGAACCCCACCTTTGTTGATAACAATGTAACCTTCTTTCTGGTGGTTGAAAATCTCGCCAAAATCGATGAGATGATTACCCGTAACCCCTTTATTCCCAAGGTCTATATTCCCCACCCTGACGAAGAAGCGCGCAAAAGCTTTTCTAACCGCCTGCTCACCAAACACGCACTCACAACCGAGCTGCAGGCCGATGCCATTGGTAAACTCACGGCCGGGCTTTCACTGGTGCAGCTTTCAAGACTGTTTGCGTATCTCAAAGCTAATGAGATCAAACTTGATCTGCAGGCACTGAAAGATCTGAAAAAACGTTTTATTGAATCTGAATGCCAGGGCCTGCTTGAATTTATCGAACCTAAATTTAAACTCACCAATGTGGCAGGCCACGTGACGGCCAAGGCCATGCTCAGCGATACAGCCCGGGCTGTGGGTGAAGGCAAAACCCAGTTCTTACCCATGGGCTATCTGGTCTGCGGGCCAGTGGGTACGGGTAAAACATTTCTGGTGACCTGCTTTGCCGGCGAAGTGGGCATTCCGGTGGTGAAATTTCTGAATTTTCGCAGCCAGTGGCAGGGCCAGACCGAAGCCAATCTTGAAAAGATTATTAACCTGCTCAAGGCCGTTAACCCGGTGGTGGTGGTTATTGATGAGGCCGATGCCTTTCTGGGCGACCGTAATATGCAGGGCGACTCTGGCACCTCGTCGAGAGTCTTTGCCTCTTTAGCCGCATTTATGGGCGATACCACCTACCGTGGCAAGATCATCTGGTTTCTGATGACCTCACGCCCAGATCTGCTGCCCATCGATATGAAACGTCAGGGCCGCGCCGAAGAGCACATCGCGCTGTTTCACGCTCAGAATGATGAAGAAGAGCAGGCCCTGTTTAAGGCCCTGGCAGGTAAAAATAAAATCGGTACAGATAAACTGTCTTTTGCCAAGGCCCACCAGAAAGACAGAACGTATTCAGGTGCTGACATTGAAGCCATTCTGGTAAGAGCCGCCCTCAAATCGCAGCTGAAAAATGAAGAGGCACTTACCCCAGCTCC
>CAZHLC010000069.1:2973-10453 GCA_964532545.1 uncultured Leptospiraceae bacterium
GAGGTCGCCGAAAACTTCATCAGCCCCAATTACGGCCTCGAAACCGAATTGCAGATTCTGGTTTCGATACGCGAATGTACCAACAAAGAGCTGATACCTAAAGAATACCGTGATAAAGATATGAGCGCCATCTCAGCAAGAATTAATGAACTATTGGCCCTGTTACGCGAGAACTGATTTGAGATATCTGCTATGGCCACTGCTTTTGTTGCTGGCCCTTGCCTGTAATGGTGAGCCCAAGGGCCCACCCCACTATGAACTCGTGTGGCAGATGCGTTTCGCAAAAAAGCCGGCCCTCGATTTACGCAGCTGGAAATTTTACCGCCGGCAATACACTGACTATTTTGCAAATAACCAGAATTATCTGGCCCGCCGTCGCAATGCAGCCCTGCTGCATGACGAAATGTATTCAGTGTACCCCCTGCATCGCGACCAGTCGCTGAACATCGGCAAACTGGGCCCGGGTAAATACCAGTTCGAAGCACATCTTGTGGCCCGCTCGCGCAAACAAGGGGCTTTGTCTCTCTGCCATGGGCGCAGCAGTTGCCAGCAGTTTAACAGCGCAACCCGCTTTGAGCGTCTTCGTTTTGATTTTACTCTGCAACAAGAAGAACAGGTTAAGCTGGTATCACATCTTGATCAGCTGCTTATTGGCTCTGGCCGTTTGTATAAAGAGGTTCGAACCCCGAAAAAGCCCAATATTATCTTCATTCTATCAGACACCCAGAGGCATGACAGTCTTTCTATTGAGAACCCAGACGCCGTAACGCCCAATCTCGACAGACTGGCACGTAAGGGTGTCTACTTCAAGCGCCCCTACACCCCCGCAAACTGGACGCGCCCGGCACTCACCACCATGTTCAACGGTCGTTTTAATTACCAGCTGGGTATCAATAATCTGTTTTTTGAAATCTCAGAGCGCCAGCGGGCTCTTTACAGCCAGCGGGCTAACCCTCTGCCGGTAAGAGCCGGTCGGGCCGGCTTGAGCAGCTTTGCGGTTATCGACAATATTTTTGCCCTCGAATATACCAATCTGGGTTTAGACCAGGGCTTTGAGAATCTGCATAATATATCACGCGATTACTATCAGGCCGAACCTATCACTCAGCAGGCCGAACGGGTAATCAGCGAAAACAAAAACCGGCGCTTTTTTCTGTTTGTACATCATAACAGTGCCCATCATGTATACAAACCACCGGCTGAGTATCTGCAGAAGATTCCCCGAACAACCAGAAAGTTCAGCAATGACCCAGACTGGCGAAAGTATCTGGCCTCAGTGAGTTTCATTGACTACCACGTGGGGCGCTTGCTGGCCAAACTGAAAGAACACCAGCTTGATCAGAATACTATTATTGTTTTTACCTCAGACCATGGCGAACTGTTTGACCCCCGCCATAACCGTGCCTTCTATCACATCTATTCGGGAATTCATTCCCACGGTGAAACACTATATAATGAAGAATTGCTGGTACCGTTGATCATTTACAACCCCCTTGAGCCTTTGAACGGCCAGCAGATCGGGCAGCCTGTGCAGCTCAAGGCCATCTTTCATTACTTTGTGAATAACTTTGATAGCAACTATGAAATTGCTGACTGGCTTGATGAGTTTAACCAGACACCGTTTTTTATTGAAGGCCGCATGCAGCACGCCTGGGTCGATGCAAACAACAAGATGATCGTGCATGCGCCGGGCTATAACCGCCTGCGCGAAGGGTATTATGGTCAAAAAAGAACTATTAAACGCCAATATATCGATCTGCAGAAAGACCCGGGTGAATTAAATATACTCTTTAATGAGCAGGTAAAACCCAAAGAGGCCTTTGTCACAGCCCAGAGAAAGTTCTCTAACAGTCTACCCAGCTACAGTATGTTTCTACCCCGCGAACAGGCCATCAGCCTGCGCAGTAGTTTTGGTTTCTCTGAGTTTTCTGCCGACTGCAACCTGCAAACAGACTTTGGTCGTATGCCCGAATATCGACCACGCCTTGAGAGACTTATCGTGAAGAACACCTCAGGCAAAGACTGCAGAGTGCGTTTCACCCCCTACCCGTTATATGAGGGTTTTTCTGCCCGTACTCTCAGACGGGCCCTGCCTCTTCAGGTTGGGCCGCTGGCACAGCAGATTCGAAGTATTCCGGTTACTTTAAATTCGGCGTTCTGGTCGGCGCTGTATGCAGACAAAGACCCCATTAACCTTGATAAAACCCTGCCGGCCTTCTGGGCCAATACCCCCTGGCCCGACAGCCGCAACGCGTCATCTTACCAGGTTACGGCAGAGGTAAAATCAATACTGAAAAGCTGGGGCTATATACAATAGATCAGGGAATGATTTCTTCGGGCAGATCAGCCAGGTTCTGCTTAACCGTACTCTTGTTGCCCAGGGCATCAGTTGCATGAATAGTCATTGAATAGGGTTTGGTGGTGAGGTTACCAACCAGCTGGTGATAATCACTCACTGATTTTCTTTCAATAACTTTACCATCAACACTGCTTTCTAATACAACAGGCCGACTGATCTCAGAAACCTTGATACCAACCACAACTTTGAAAAGTTTGCCCTGGCGAATTTTCTGGGTATGAACAATTTGAATACGAGGCGCCTGGTTGTCGTAATTAAAGAAGGCTTTTTTGGGCGTTTCTTTATTACCCAGTTTATCTACCCCATAATATTCAATGCTCATTTGTTTTTCAACGCCCTTGAACTCACTGCCAAAGAATGACAGTGGCCCGATGTATTCTTTATATTCTTCTTTGTCAGAAAAACGGTAGAAGATTTTTTCGACCCCAGAAACCAGGTCTTGTGAGATGATATCTATGCGGCCCTGCTGGCCGATGGTAAAAACATCGCCAATAAAGCGGGCCTGCTTTGAAAAAGCAACCTTGCTCTCGGGCGGCAGACGGTCGACATAGAATTGTACCTGAGTGGCATCTTCAAGAGCACCCTTGTCATTTTCAGAAAAAAACCGCAAAAGATAGAAGCCGTCTTGTTCAAAGGCCAGTGGTTTTGAATAAATACGATAACCGGTATTGTTGATCTGATAAAAGATCTTATTGCTGGTCTTTTTCTCAGCCACCTGCTCGTAACTGATCGATTTACCCAGCAGATAATCACGGCCACCAAGCTTCTTAATCTCAAGAGCTGGCCCCTCATCGCCTGAGGTTTCGGCTACAACTATATATTTTTTATCGTTTCTGCCCACTACAAACCAGTCTACAGGGTAAACTTTACCCCAACTGGTGGTATTGCTCTGGCCTTCAAGACCCCTGGGTCTGATTCTAAAGTATCGGTAACGAGATTCAATGGCCCTGACCAGGGGGTTCTCGGTAACGGTTTCAACCTTTGCCCCCCGCTGGCTGGTTTCTGACTGCAACCAGATAATCTCAAGGGTCGCTTCAGTTTTTTGAATAGGAATTTCAATCTCGACCAGCGAATCTTGCTGGGCCGAAACCATGAAGGTACCACAGAAAAATAAAATAACTGGCCAATGGCGCATAAATCTTTCTGTTTTTAAGTCTGCCTCTGTCAAGTATTGTTTATCAAACAAAAAATGTATTTACCCCCTGTTGCGGGCGCTGCAAATCCCGGGCATGAAACAAATCGTTGTACTTATAATCATGTTTTTTATGGTGATCGCCTGTGGTCAGGGGGCCTCAAAAGTTACTCTGAATCAGGCCAGCGCCCAGCAGGTGGGCGACCTGCTTCAGATTGATATCAAACCCATTGCTGCAGAAAGCTATAATGGCTATTATGAGCAAAAAACCGTCGAAGGTAAAAAGGTGCTGCACGGTGATTTTCTGGCAAAGTACAAACAGGCCAGCAGCGAAGGCACCTCGAAGATCGAGATTGCCTTCCGGGGGAAATTTGACAACGGCAACAAAGTGGGCCCACTGATTAACCGGGTTACCCTCATTGATGGCAATGAACTCTATCAAGATTACACCGCTGCCCTTGTTTACAAAAGAGGCAAGGCCAGCTGTGACTCGGCCACCTTCAGCGGCGTTCTCAATGATACCATGAAGCCCGAACGTTACCGCTTTAAAGATCTGACCAATTGTTCTTTTATCAACCTGGTTGGTATGGCAAAACAGGCCTACGAAAAAGAAAAGAAATAGGCCCCTCTTTAAATGCAGCAATACCGCGAGCTAAAAGCAAAAGTCATTCTCAGCATCAAGGGGCTGGCCATGGGCACGGCCGATATTATACCCGGGGTATCGGGGGGCACAATTGCACTGATTACCGGTATCTATGAAGACCTGATTGCAGCCATCAGTGCCTTTAAATTTGAACACATTAAAAATATCTTTCAACTGTTTGGCAAAAACCGCAATGAAGCATGGCAGAACATCAAAGCCCTTCCCTGGAACTTTGTACTGCCCCTGCTGGTGGGTATTCTCGGGGCCATCGCTGTTATGGCGAGAATTATTCCTCATTTAATTGAAACCTACCCCTTCTATACTTATGGCTTTTTCTTTGGCCTGATTCTATTTTCTCTGCCCATACCATTTTCGCACACTGAGAAAAGGCCCCTTGATGTGATTGTGGCTTTAATCGCTGCCGTAGCGATATTCTTTCTGGTCGGTTTCACCGATCAGGCCTATGAGAGTGATAATCTATTGTACATTTTTCTCTCGGGTGCTGTAGCCATCTGTGCCATGGTACTACCTGGTATCTCAGGTGCATACATTCTGGTATTGCTGGGTGTTTACAAAAAAGTCGTTTCTGCCATAAAAGAAGTTATCTACCAGCAAAGTACCGAGCATTTGCTAATGGTCGGTGTATTCATCTCGGGGGTACTTGTAGGCATTTTTTCTTTTGTTCGCCTGCTCAAGTACCTGATCAATCATTATCAGAGTATCACCATGGCCGCACTTACTGGCCTGATGCTGGGCAGCCTGCGCAAGCTCTACCCCTTTGAACACACCACCCAGACGCCGGCAGACTTGCCTTTCGGCGCCTGGCTGATTCTTATTGGTTTATTCTTTCTGGCCTTTGTGCTGGTTTTGGTGATGTACCGCTCTGACCCAATACGCGAAGACTGATTTGCGTTGAACTAGCGCAGCAGCTGCTTGATTCGCGAAACAATGCCATTAACTGAGGGCAGCGCTGCTTCTTCAAGAGCATAGGCGTAGGGCATGGGCACATCTTGCGTAGAGAGAACCTCAACCGGGGCATCAAGATAATCAAAGGCCTTTTTCTGCACAAGGGCAGCCAGATGGCTGCCGTACGACGCCCTTTCCCACGCTTCTTGTACCACCAGCAGTCGGTTGGTCTTTTTAACCGAAGTCAGCAGAGTCTCTTCATCAAGGGGGTGCAGCGATCTGATATCAATCACTTCAACTGAAATATTTTCTTTTTCTAACTGGGCTGCAGCCTGCATAACCAGGTGATACATCATCGACCAGCAGGCGATGGTTACATCGCTGCCTTCTTTAGCTACATCGGCTACCCCAATGGGCACCAGATATTCATTTTCAGGAACCTCACCCTTGAAGTTATACATTTTCTCGCCTTCAAGAAAGATAACCACATCATCATCGCGAATGGCCGCCTTGAGCATACCCTTCATGTCTTTAGCTGTTGAGGGGGCCACCACCTTGAGGCCAGGCACATAGGCATAGTAATTTTCAAAAATCTGTGAGTGCTGTGCCCCGAGAGCACCACCGGCCCCCTGGGGCCCCCGAAAAACCATTGAGAGCTGAAACTGGCCCCCTGACATATAGCGCATCTTGGCTGCATTGCTGATGATCTGGTCAATGGCCACCAGTGAAAAGTTCCACGTCATGAATTCGATAATGGGGCGCAGACCAGTCATGGCTGCCCCAATACCCACACCGGCGAAACCAGCTTCGGCAATGGGTGTATCAATCACCCGGTCTTCACCATACTTATCAATGAGCCCCTGGGTAACCTTGTAGGCCCCGTGGTAATGACCGACCTCTTCACCCATGATAAAAACTTTTTTGTCACGGGCCATCTCTTCATCAATTGCCTGGTTCAGAGCTTCGCGAATGGTTATCTCGGCCATGTAGTATAAGTACATAAAGTTAGGGCTAAAGACAAACGTTTTTTTGCGGCAAAACAGCTGGGCGGCTGGGTCTGCCTTGCTGTCTCTCTGAGTAGATGCCAAGCTGTAGGCCCTTTTTTTGAAACTTCTCAGCCCTGAAGGCATCTTAATACTATTATGGCAAAAGCAATATGGAACGGCGCCGTGATCGCCGAAAGCAATGAAACCGAGATAGTAGAAGGTAACCATTATTTTCCGCCAGATTCGGTGAATAAAGAATACTTTGAAGACAGCCAGCTGAACACCGTCTGCCCCTGGAAAGGTACGGCCAACTATTACAATCTCAATGTCGATGGTAAGAAAAATGAAGACGCGGCTTGGTATTACCCCAGTACTAAAGATGGGGCCAAAAAAATAGAGGGTTACGTGGCCTTCTGGCGGGGCGTTGAGATCGAAAAGTAATTGACGCTCTGAAAATTTCGTTTTTAATTTAAAGCTGTGCAGCCTTTGATTGTACGGCTTTTCTTTTTTTCGGCCCTGCTTGCGGTATCTTTCTGCCAGCAAGCACCCACTGATCAATATCTTGAGCAATTCAGAACAGATGTGGGAAATTTAGAGAATATCGAAGCCCTGGTATTATTTGAAGAGTTTAACAACCTCGACAGGTGGGATTCTGGCAAGCACTACTACGATTACCGTTCGGGGGCTGGCGCTCTGTTGGCCTCATCACCCAGCCCCGTTCTGTTAGGCGACGGTGGGGTTCAAATGAATCTTTCAGCAGGTACCTGGCCTGCAAGCCACAATGTATTCACTGGTCTGCGCCTGAATAAGAAACTCAATGCGTTCAGGCCCGAAAATGGTCAAAGCCTCATAGTCAGATTCAAGATGTCGCTCAAAGACGCGCCCATTAATTCACCAACGCAATTTAACAAAGTGATTATCACACTATCATCAGGTGATGTAGACACCTTATTTGATTCAGCGACCGAAAATGCCAAGTCGAACAGCGTAAAGTGCCTGAACGAGACTACGGGCAAGGGGCTGGCCTTTGTGGTTGAATCGGCCGGCCAGGTTGGTACCACCCCCAAGAGTATACTTCGGGTCGAAAGACAAACTGGTGTCTTAGAGAATATGGCTACATACGTACCTACACCTGAGGCCTGCAACGCCCTTAACTACACGGGTACGATCTATGAAAACAGCAACATGACGGCAAATGTAGCCTGTGACGCCGCGGGCTGCAACCAGCCCTACACGTTCGCCCAGCGCTTTCCAACGACTGAGCGCTTTGTGCCCCTGAACCCGGGTGACACCTACCCCTCTGGTGTGACAAAGACAACCAGGGCACACTACGCGCAGCGCGAAATAAGCCAGACCCTGCAAGACACCACCAACTTTCCTGAACATACGATCGAGATAAAAGAAAACAGCGAAATAATCTGGCAGGCCTATGGGCAGACCTATACTTTCACCGA
>CAZHLC010000070.1:0-10393 GCA_964532545.1 uncultured Leptospiraceae bacterium
CATTTGTGATTTTGAAATTATCAAGATCGACAAAAATCAATGAAACAGGCCGGCTGGTATTGTTGCTGGGCCGCAAAAGTTCAGTGGCATATTCAGTCAAAGCATGGCGGTTGGCGATGCCGGTGAGAGCATCGCTGTTTGAAATCTCTTTCTCTCTGGCAAGTGCCAGTCTCATGCCTTTGACCAGATAACCTACTAAAAAGAGAAATATAAGTTTGGCAAACCCATTCCATGAAGGTACCAGCAATGCATCGAAAGTACTGAGCCCCTTGACTGTGCCTGCAAACCAGAGACAAACTGCCAGGGCTGATAACCAAAGATAGAGGTTACCCAGGTGATACCAGGCAGCCAGTAGAACCGGTGCGATATAAAAGAGCGTAAAATCAACCTCAGGTGGTATTGAAAAGTTTAGAATTCCCAGCAGCAGGGTGAGCGCTAGAGTTATGCTGGCCACAACCGCTCTGTCGGCTCTGACCATTCGCTGGTTGAGAGGCTGGAACATTTCTCTGAAATATATGAATTTCAAGAGAAAAGCTCACAATTTTTATACCCTTTACGAAGAATAGTTGATAAAAAAGTAAACTATTTGAGAGTTTAGATTAGAATTGCAGACGACAGAGTTTCTGCGGGGCATCAATGCCTTTGAGCTGGTGCTCGCCCATTTCTTCGAACTTCAGCTTCATGAGATTAGCAAGTTCGCTCGAAATCAGAATATCTGAATTTAGTTTTCCGCAGAGGCCGGCAATGCGACTGGCCTTGTTCACCGATTCACCCACCACCGTAAAATCAAGACGGCTGCTGGCCCCGATATTACCATACTCGACCACACCATAGTGCAGGCCGACGCCATGGGCCAGATCTGGTAAATTGTTTGCACTTCGCTCTTTATTAAGTGAAGCCAGAAAACGATTAGCATCGCGGGCACAGAGCAATGCCTTGTATCGCATCTGCTTACCCTTGCCAGCAACATCAGCAGGAAACACCGCCAACAGGCCATCGCCGATAAACTTCAGCACCTCGCCATCGTACTTCTGAATCATGCCGATAATACCTTCGAAGTAGGCGTTCATCCACTCTACAACCTGACGCGCCGGATACTTTGTCATCATTCGGGTATAATCTCTGATATCTGAAAACCAGACCACAGACTCAATGGTTTCAACATCGCCCAGCTGTACCCGGCCTCTTTTGACCCGGGCACCGGCACCCCGCCCCAGATAAAGCTGCAGCAGACTGTCTGTTACATAATGCGCCAGAAAAGATTCAAACTTGAGAACAAACAGCGCCAGCCCGGTACGAATCAACTCGGCTTCTTCATCAGACAAACCACCTGGTTTAAGAGAGACAAAGCTAGAGAAGCCGCTTTCTGTCTGGTTATACTTAAAGGGCATGGCCAGATACTCTGTGGGTTTAAAAGGAAGCAAATCTTCAAGAATATCAAATTCGAAATCACCACTGTGGCCCTCGTACTTAAAACGATAGGTTTTCTGCTCATAAACCACCATTGGTATGGGGCTATTGGTGAAAGAAGCCTGGGCTATGGCACCGGGGGCTACTTTGTTTTCAAATACAATGGCATTACCAAAATTAAAAAATTGAATGTTGCTTGAGGGTGTGAGCGGTGGTTCATGAAAGTATTCAAAATCGCTCCATGAATAGGCCAGGGCCTCGACCTGGGGGTGAGTGGTGCGAACCCCCATGGTACAGCGAATAATCTGCAGGCCATACGAATTCAACTTCTGTAAAAAAGAATTCAAATACGCCGGAAAGTCGCTCAAGTGTTTGTTTTCAGCCAGTAACCAACGGGTCAGCTCTGACACGTGTTCACTGTGCACAGTTTGGGCCACAGCCCAAAAGCATATAGCCATGCAGTGACTACCAGCAAAAAACAGTTTTCGCCTGCAGCAAACCACAGTTTTCTGGCAGCCATGGGTGGCCGCAAACCTGCAAAAAAACCAAAATCAGATAAGAAAAAAACAGCAGCGCAGAAAAAGAAGAAGTCTACCCCACCCAAGGCCCCCTTTGTCTGGTACAAACATGGTGTGATCTACCAGATTTACCCCCGCAGCTTTTACGATAAGAATGGCGACGGCATTGGCGATCTGCCTGGCATCACCGCAAAACTCGATTACCTGCAGCAGCTGGGGGTTGATGGTATCTGGCTCTCGCCCATCAACAAGTCACCCATGTATGATTTTGGCTATGATGTCAGCGATTACCGTGCTATCGAACCAATCTTTGGCACCGAGAAAGACTTTGATGAGCTCATCAAACAGGCCCACCGCCGCAAAATTCGTATTATTCTCGACCTGGTACTGAACCATACCTCACACCTGCATCAATGGTTCAAACAGTCAGCGGCATCGCAGATAAACCCTAAAGCAGACTGGTATGTATGGGTTGATGGTAAAAACCCCAAAGACTACCCCAATAATTGGCACGCCGCCTTTGGCGGTCGGGCCTGGCAGTGGGTGCCACAGCGTCAGCAGTTTTATCTACACAGTTTCTTAAAAGAGCAGCCCGATCTCAACTGGCGTAACCCAGAGCTGCAAAAGGCCGTTTTTAAAGAGATCGAATTCTGGTTGAAAAAGGGGGTTGATGGCTTTCGCCTCGACGTAATCAATTTTCTACTGAAAGACCCGGGCCTGCGCAATAACCCCTTCACCTTTGGCCCCAACCCCCGCCCCTATGATATGCAGAAGCATATCTATGATCGTAACCAGCCAGAGAATCATGATATAATCAAAAAGTTACGCAAACTTACTGATAAGTACAGGCAGCGAATGATGGTGGGTGAAGTGTATAATGCCACCCCTGACCCGGGGCTCTCGGCCAGCTATCTGGGCAATGGCAAAGACCAGCTGCACCTGGCATTTGACTTTTCTTTTTTCTATGTGAAGAACTGGCGGGCCCGCGACTACTACAGAGTGTTGAAAAACTACTACGAGGCCCTGCCCGCCGATGGCTGGCCTGCCATTGTATTGTCAAACCATGACCAGCCCAGGGCCCGGGCGCGCTTCAAGGGTGGTAAAGACAACATCGCCCGCACAAAAGTAGGCCTGGGGCTATTGTTACTGGTTAAAGGCACGCCCTTTCTCTACTATGGTGAAGAAATCGGTATGACCAACGGTCGCATCAAACGGCACCAGCTACAAGACCCTGTGGGCATCAAATACTGGCCCTTTCACCCCGGCCGTGACCCAGAGCGCACACCCATGCAGTGGTCAGCAGATATTAATGCGGGTTTCTCAAAGCAAACACCGTGGCTACCCCTGGCCAAAAACTGGCTGCATGAAAATGTTCAGAGCCAACAGAAAGATAACGACTCTTGCCTCAGCCTGACCAGAGAACTGATCGGGCTGCGCCGCCAATACACCTGCCTGCATGCCGGTGAAATTGACTTCAGATCAAGGGGCGAGGTTGATAACTTTATTTCTTTTGTCAGGTACTACAAAAAGCAGCGAATGCTGGTACATTTGAATTTTGATAACCAGACCATCGAATTAGATGATGCTACCCCCAACATTGTATTTTCAAGTGTTGGTACCAATGCCACCCGCTTTCTTAAACCCTACGAGATTCGAATCAGCAAACTCGATTAAAAAACACATTGATCGTTGCATTTTTCATAGGGCACCCTTTCGGCCTCACAAAGACCTTTAATGCAGCGGGGTATGGCACCAAACTCAGGTTTGGCACAATCTGCTACCGGGCACGAAGCATTTTTACAGCTCTGCTCGTGCCACTCAACCAGCCGCGCCATGTAGCTGTTATTAAATTTTGAGCCTGCATAACAAAGATGGCCGCAACATTCAAAGTTTCTCAATGAGCTCAACTGGCAGTCACTATCTTGAACACAGCCCCGGGTCACCCGGGGGTCTTTGCTGAGCAGTTGTTCGGGGCTGCTCTTACAGCCCGCCAGCAGCAAAACCAATAGAACGAAAACAGGCCACTTAGTCTGCATTATGGCGACAGAAAAGTCTCATAACATCATACAGTGAAGCGTTATTTGAAACCAAAGAGCTATGCCCGGCCACTCAATAAAATAGTCTGGTAGCCTATGCAGTTGAATCTCGAAAAACGTTCACATGAGCGCATCTTGTTGCTGATTCTTGCTGCAGTGCAGTTTGCTCATATAACTGACTTCATGATGCTGATGCCCCTGGGGGCCAGGCTGCTTGAGCAACTGAACATTACCCCAACCCAATTCGGTATTCTGGTTTCATCGTATACTTTCAGCGCAGGCATAGCCGGCTTTGCCGGGGCCTTCTTTCTTGATCGTATTGGCCGAAAGCTGGCCATCAGTGTGGCCCAGGCTGGTTTTACTCTTGGTACGCTGCTTTGTGCGCTATCAACTGATTACGAAACTTTTCTGGTGATGCGCATTATCACCGGTATCTTCGGCGGTATGCAGAGTGCCCTGCTACTGGCCATTATCGGCGATGTAATTCCCTTTGATCGGCGGGGCGCGGCCATGGGGCTGGTGATGGCCGCCTTTTCAATTGCTGCGGTGCTGGGTGTACCGGCCGGGCTCTATTTAGCCAACAAGTTTGACTGGCACTTTCCTTTCTTTTGCCTGGCAGCCTTTGGCGGTGTAGTCAGCATCGTTATCTTTATAGTGCTGCCTTCACTCAAGGGCCACCTGCAGAAAGGCCCTGGCCAGCGACCATGGCAGATGCTCAAAGAAAACCTTTCTGACAAAAACAAAGTGATGGCCCTGCTTCTGATCAGCTTCATTATGCTGGGGTTCTTTCCGATTCTGCCCTACATTACCCCCTACCTTGAACAGAACGTGGGCATCGCCGCCGATGACATTCCCTACATTTATCTCTTAGGTGGTGCCCTGACAATTTTTACCTCGAGAATTATCGGCGGCCTGGCTGATCGTTATGGTAAGAAACAGGTACTTACAGCCTGCACGTTAATCACAGCCATACCGGTTTACCTGCTTACCAACCTCTGGCCTACCACGTTGTTTGTGGTACTTTGTATTACCGGCATTCTGTTCATTGCCGCCAATGGCCGTTTTGTAACCGTGATGTCACTGATCACCTCGGTCGCCAGCATGCAGACCAGGGGCAGCTACATGAGTCTTAATTCAGCCGTGCAACAGTTCGCCGCTGCCCTGGCTTCTTTTATAGGTGGCTTACTGGTTTCTCAGGGGGCTGACCAGAAGCTGAGCGGTTTTGCTGAAGCGGGCTATCTGGCCATTGTATTTGTAATACCAATTATTGTGGTAGCCTGGCGTATTAAACCGGTCGATGATTAGTTTCGATTGACAAAGCACTGCTTAAAATCTCTTATCAGTCATGAAAATCTATTGCTCGGGCCCGCTATTCTGCCCCGAAGAAAGAGGCGGCATGCAGGCCAGTGCCGATGTTTTAGAAGAAGGCTCATATAAAACTTTTCTGCCCCAGCGTGACGGTCTAGAACCCCTGGTGCTGCCCGCCTTAGAAAGCCCTCTTAAAATGTTTCAGGGCCTCTTGGGTGATACCATTGATCAGGCCATTTTTGCCGTTGATGTCTATCAACTGGCCAGCGAATGTGACGCCCTGGTTTTTAATATGAATGGCCGCGTACCCGACGAAGGGGCCGTAGCTGAGGCCGCCATCGCTGCTGCCGCCACACCTCTGCCCCTGACACAGTGCTCACAGAATATTCAAAAGGCGGTAAAGAAGGGTGAGTGTATTTTTTCGCTGGCTAGCAATTTTCGCGGCGGGCAACAGTAACCCGAAGAGCTGGCCCGCCAGATTGCAGATAGCCTGAAGCTATAGAAATCTCTCACAGGTCGTTGAAAATATTCCCGAAAAGTGCTCGGCCCCGCATTTTTCTTCGAAAAATGCTTCTAAAGCGGCCCTTCGGGCCTGCCTCGCACTTTTTCGGTTTCAACGCCCTGCTTGCAGGTTGTTTTGCAACAACCTGTTCAAATTAAAAGGGCGGTGGGCCACTTTACTTGTATTAATGCAATATGTGGTACTATACCGGTAAAGAGCGCCCCCCCTTTGCCATTGAGCCAGGGCCCGAGCAAGAATCAGTGTGGGATTACCCCCGCCCGCCGGCCATTGAGCATGTAAACAAAGAGGTAATCGTCAAAGACGGCAACCAGCTGGTGGCCACCACCAACGCCTCGGTTCGTATTCTTGAAACAGCTGGTGCACCCACCTATTACATTCCGCCGGCCGATGTGGGCATTGAGACCCTGCTTGAAATCACCGGCTCATCATTCTGCGAATGGAAAGGTAGCGCCAGCTACTTTGCCCTGCAGAGCAGGCCCGAGCAGCCCATTGGCTGGTGCTATAAAAGCCCTACCCCTGAATATGCGATCATTAAAAATTACATCTCGTTCTACCCGGGCCGCATTGAGTGTTACATCGAAGGTGAGCGGGTACAACCCCAGCCCGGCCACTTCTATGGCGGCTGGGTCACGGCCGACATTGTGGGCCCCATCAAGGGTGAACCCGGCAGCAGCCACTGGTAGTCAAACAACCTGTTAGTACATGCGAACGCGGGCGTCTTTTTTCAAGATGCGGCCATTACCCACTCTCTTTAATGCCTTATAGGTACGCATAACATCGGCCGCATAAAACTCGGTACCGCGGTTGATCGGTATTCGATCGAGGCGGGGCGCGCCTTTGACCGTCACCGGGGTGCGCCCGGCATGGTATGAGCTGGCCGCCAGCACCATGGCCACATAGTCACGGTGGCCCCGTTTGCGGTAAAAATGATAGTTCTCTGCCAGCTGGCCCGTACCACTGCGGATATTAAAATTCGGGTCAAAACGGCTTTCTTTAGCATAGAGCTGGTTCATGTCTTGCCCATTATCAATAAGCAGCTGCTCAAGGTCTTGTTGGTAGGCCCGCCCCCACTGGCGAGCCTCTAAACCTTTGTATATACGCTCGCCAGCTGCATTACGCCGCTGCTTGCGGGCCGCCATATAATTACGATAGTTCTGAGTGGTATACGAACCCCAGCGCGGCATAAGCTGCATGTAGCCCACTGCCCCCGAGCGCGAGATGGCAAACTGTCGATAGTGAGATTCTTTAATCACAATGGCCTTGGCGAACAGCCAGTCTAAACTGAACTGCTGGGCATAGATTTTCAGCAGCCCATCAACCTGCTCTTCATCATCATAAACATCAAGATAACGCGGGTCTTTGCCATAGACCGTGGGGTCATGGGGTGGCTCGCAATAGCCCACCAGCAAAATCAGCAATAGCAACCAGGCCCTGTTCATCTGGGTCAGGGGTGCCCCCCGGGTTGAGGGGGCAACTAAAACATTATCGTTCGCCACCTTTGGCGTAGCGCACTTTTTCATTGCGCAGCTTCAGGCCAAGGTAGGCATAGAGGGCCTTCTTCGATTTTTTGAATTTTTCAGGAACTCTCTTCAGCTTAATGGCCCCCACCTGCATACAATCACTGCTGACCACCTTATGATGGCCCGCCTTCTGCCAGGTGGTGAAGGTTTTGCTGATGCCGGCCTTCTCACCGGCCGTTACCAGCACCCGCACCCTGGTTTTCTGCATAAAGCTGATACGAAAATGCCCCTCATAGGCCGGCTGGCGATACATGGCTATGTCATCAAGGGCCAGAACGGTAACCGAGGCAAACTTGCCTTCAGTATCGCGGGCAAACCCATCAATACACATTAGATCATTGCGGGGGTAGTCAAAGTTCCACCAGCTGAGGCTGTCGATCTGGTAGAGGCGGGTACCGATGGTGCCAAGGCCGCCCGATTTTCTGTCTGCCATTGAAACACAGACACCCACTGTCCACACATCACCAATGCTAATTGAAGATAGAGAACTACTATCTTCAGTGGCCATCTTAGCATCAATTGAAATTGAATCTCTTCTTTGAAAATCGCATTCAGCTTGTTTAAAGCCGACTTTTGTGAATTTAATATACATAAGCCCGGCTGAAGGGCAAAAGTCATAGTTACCCTTAGTGTCAGTAATCGCCACTGAAACATCGTTTACCTTAATATTAACACCCGGCAGGGCTTTGTCATCGGCAGTGACGACTCTGCCCTTTAAAGGGTTTTTACAGGCCGGAACCTCTTGGTTATGACCATGATGTTTCCATTTGCCATCTTTAACGGTATAGACATTGAACTTATCGCCGGGCCTGCGGTTAGGAAACTGCACCCCAAGCCTGGCCCCCGGGCGCAATTGAAGCGGTTTATTACCGTCATAGGCGCGCAGATTGAACATGCCCGCCGATTCAAACAGGGCCGGCTGCCCATTCTGTTCAAACTCAAGACTCTGGTTCACCGCAAGGGCATCGAAAGTATCGGTAACCTCAACCAGCTTAAGCTCAACCGGCCCGCTGGCCGCAAAGGCATCGGGGGGCACGGTAATGCGGGTGCCCCGCTCACCGGTGATTGTCTGTTTTTTACCCGGTATAATCTGAAAACTCTGTATGGTAGGTGCATGCGATAAGAAAGCCTCAGGTAACCGGCTATTCAAAAGGTTTTGTTTTACTGGTTGGCTACAGCCTGCCAGCAGTACGAGAAAAATTGAAAGAAGTCGCATCGAATTAGACGCAGCCAGGTTAGTTTTGTTTGCCTTGACAGTGATCGTAGCACGTCTAATATCCCAGTAATGAAACAGCTGGTTCTATTTATAATGTTGCTCTCTTGCACCACCCTCTTCGCACAGAAAAATATGAGCGAAGCCGATTTTGAGAAAGTCAAACCAGGCTGGGTCGATGCCACCACCTTTCAGAGTTTTGGGGGATATTTAGAAACCGTAAAAAAATGAGCGTGATCTTAAGCTTCTCAAAGCTGCATACCTATGGCTATGGTGAAAAGAACCTGCCTGTCTCGCAGATGAATGAAAAACGCAGTCACATTCACGGCAACCTGCACTTCGAAATCAATGGGCGCAAGCTACCTTACATGGGTTACTGGGGCGAAAACGATGTCTGTTTCGGAGAATGGATTCAGGTTCTAAGAGACGCCATCAATGCCAGAGAAGCTGGCCAATTATCTTTTACCTATGATGAAGGTGAGCAGGGCCAACCGGCGTTTCAGTTTGATTTTGACAATAAACAGGTAGCCATTTCAATTGTCGCATCAAAGATTTCTGATGGTGAAGCCGACCCCGACTGGCAGTATGAGATTTTTGATTTTGCCGAGTTCAAAGAACAGTTTAAGCTTTTTCAAAAAAACTTTCTCTCTTCAATCGAGCATGTAGATAAAGAAATCTTTGCCCGCTGGCAGAAATTGTTCGAAGCTAACCGCGGGCCAGCTCGCTGGTAAGCTGCTGGTACTCGATGAGTTTTTCATCAAGGCTCTTCAGCTGCTCTTTGGTGAGCAGGGGGTAGACCTTGAGGGTCACATCAAGCAGTGAAGTATAGGCCTGTCTAAACTGCTTTTTAAATTTTTTGGGGAACAGCTTCTCTTGATAAAGCAGATAGTTCTGCATCAGAGTAGTAAGCTGCTTTTTGCTGGGCTTCTTGTATAGTATGTTAATAAACTCTTTTTGTTTGATGCGGCGATAAGCCAACCAGGCCGGCACGGTATCGGGCAAACCATCAACGTGATTCAGAATTTTCTTTTTCTGGCCGGCAGTTAGATCGCCGGTAAAGTTCTCAACCCGGTCGATAATCTTGTTGGCCCTTTTACGATAGCGCACTCTTTTTGACTTTTTCAGTTCTTTATCGAGCTCGGCATTCTGCTCGCGTAGCACCTTTGCCATATGATCAACCTGCTTTTTGTTAACCGTGGTCAAGAACTGGCTGGCTACTGGTATAACCTTAAGATAGAGGCTCTTGCGGTGTTTCACCACCCTGTTTTCGAGCCAGTTTAGATCGCTTTGTTTGAGCCCGCGCTTGATACGTTTACGCAATTCTTTTATATCAGCGGCATAGAGCTTCATCTGGGTACGTTTATGCCAGTTTTTAATGCGGTTTACTTCTTTTGTCAGATAGGCCTCTTGCTGCTCATTGAGGTCAAAGAACTTGTCAACCCGGTTCACCACAAAGGTAACCAGCAGACGGTTATAGAAAACCTTCTGAGCATAGCGGGTACACGAGCCAACGAATAAAACCGCAACCAACAGGGTGGCTAAGACTCTTATATATGAAGTGCGTTTATTATTCGACGGCTTTGGCATGTCGTTGTAAATTTAACAAAATTAAAGGGGCCAGCCATGAAAAAGATTCTTTGTCTGTTACTGTTTGTTACATTTCTAAGCCCTGCCTTCGGGTGGCAGCTAGATAAAAAACAGAGCCATATTAAATTCTTTATTAAAAGTATGCTTTCAAATGTGAAGGGTAAGTTTCACAAATTCTCAGTAGAGTCGGCCAAAGTTCAGGGTAATAGTATTTCAGGCGTGCTTGTGGTTGAGATGGCCTCAATTGATACCAAGAACAAAAAGCGCGACGATCATCT
>CAZHLC010000071.1:0-10377 GCA_964532545.1 uncultured Leptospiraceae bacterium
GGTCAGCGAAAAAGCCCGTGGGCGGGTAAGTGATCTGCTCAAGCGAATGGTGGTAGCCGGTTTCTTCAGCGGCAACCTGATGCTTATCAGCATTTCTCTGTATGCCGGTTACTTCTCGGGCATGCAAGAAGCTACACGCCGCCTTTTTCACCTGGTCTCGATGGCGCTGACCATGCCAGTGATCTTCTATTCAGCCGCCCCCATTTTCAAACGGGCTTTTTTTGGTCTGAAGATTCGTCAATTGAATAGCGAAATTCTCACCTCTACAGGCATTGGGCTGGCCTTTGTCTACAGTGTTTATGTGACACTCTGGGGCAGCGGTGAGATTTTTTTTGATGCGGCCTGTTTCGTAATCTTTGTACTGCTCATCGGTCGCTAACTTAATGAAACGATAAAAGAAAAGTTTGTGCTGCAGCAGCAGAATCTTTCGGTAAAAATTCCCGACTGGGCACATAAAGTTGGTGATGAAGTAGAAAAGGTTCCCCTTGAAACACTGCAGCCTGGTGATATTATTCAGGTAAACCCGGGCCAGGTGGTACCTCTAGATGGGCAGCTGCTGCACGAGGGGGCCGATGTCAGTGAAGCCGTGATCAGCGGCGAATCGGTGGCCCGCCTGCGGCAACCCGGTGAATTAATCTTTGCCGGCTCGTACTGCACCGGCAAGGCCATTCAGCTGCGGGTCAGCACCCGTGAATCGTCACTCAACAAACTCAAGGCCAGCATTGGCATGAAAGAAGACTCGACCCCGGCCTTCAGGTTTGCCTATAAAAGTTTTATTGTGCTGGTTCTCGGCTCAGCTGCCCTGGCCTACAGCTACTGGTTTTTCTATCATGGGGCACCCCAGGCAGAAGCCATTCGAATCGCAATCAGCCTGCTTATTGTAGCCTGCCCCTGTGCCCTCAGCCTGGCTCTACCCACGGCCATCAGCTCTGCCCTGTACGGGGCCTATACCCGTGGTATTATTATTAAATCAATCGATGCCCTTGAGAAAATATCCGGGGCAGAGCACTTCTACTTCGATAAAACCGGTACTCTCACAAAGGGGCAGCTGGCCATCAACAAACACCAGAGCTATAATAAGGCCTTCAGCAAAAGAGAGCAGTATGCCATGGCGGTGGCCATGCAGAAGAATATAAGCCACCCCATAAGCGAGGCGTTCAGTGGCAGCAGCGAGATTGACTTTGATGAAGTTCGATATATTGCCGGTAAGGGTATCAGGGCCCAGCAGGCTAAAACCACCTGGTATCTGGGTTCGTATCAGTTCATCAGAGAACTGGGCCTTGAACAACCCGTTGAGCTGGCCCGGGCTACCCAGGTTCTATTAGCCCGCCAGCACGGCCATGAGCCCTTACAGCTGGTTGCCAGCTTTGAACTCTATGACAGCCTGCGCCCCAGTGCCCGGGCGCTAATCGACTGGTTAAAACAACGCATGCAGGTTGCCCTGCTCACCGGAGACAACCGGGCCATTGCTGAACAGGTGGCCCGTGAGCTTGGTGTAGAACAGGTTGAAGCAGAGAAAACTCCCGCTTTGAAAGAGCAAATTATCAAAAAACAACCCGGCTCGATTATGATAGGTGATGGTATTAATGATGCCGCGGCCCTGCAGGCGGCCTCGGTGGGCATCAGCTTTATTCGCTCATCAGAGATTGCCGCCCATGCTGGCGATATTCTGCTGCTGCGTAACGAGCTGGCCCCCATAAGACTGCTGTTCTCGCTATCGGCGAGAATGAGAACTATTATCAGACAGAATCTGGCCTTTGCTGTTCTCTATAATGTGATATTTATTCCCCTGGCGATGTGGGGCTGGCTGATACCCCTTACAGGCGCCATTGCCATGTCAACCAGCTCTATTCTGGTGCTGTTAAATTCATTGCGTCTGCGCCGCTTTATATCCTTAACTAAAAAAGAAAAAACGTCTTTTTAAAAGCCAGGTATTACTACCTACAAACTTTCAAGTGGCTACCGATTGTATTTAACGACAATCGACTCTAGTATTTATACCTAATACAACCAGGAGAATTGCATGCAGAACAATGAGTATGATAACCAGATAGTTCGCTGGTACGTATACACCACAGTTTTGTGGGGTATTGTGGCCATGCTGGTAGGCATCATTATTGCCTTTCAGATGGTTTTTCCTGAACTTAACTTTCATTCATGGCTGAGCTTTGGTCGCCTGAGACCGGTTCACACCAACGGAATTATCTTTGGGTTTACCCTGAGCATAGTACTTGCGACTATTTACTATGCGGTGCCCAGACTGTTGAAGACCCCCATGGCTTCGCCCATGCTGTCTAAAATACAGTTCTGGCTTTATAACCTTACCATCGTCGGGGCTGCCCTGACTCTGATGGCGGGCTACACCCAGAGTAAAGAATACGCAGAGCTTGAATGGCCTCTAGACCTGTTAGTTGTGGTCTGGTGGGTAATTCTTGCCGTTAACTTTTTCTGGACTATTGCCAAAAGAAAAGAGAAGCATATGTACGTGGCCATCTGGTTTTTTATGGCGACTATTATTACGGTAGCGATACTTTACCTGGTGAATAACCTGGCAATACCGGCTGGCTTTCTCAAATCATATTCGGTATTTTCAGGAACTACAGACGCCAACATTCAGTGGTGGTACGGTCATAACGCTGTGGCCTTTGTTCTTACCACACCGATTCTTGGTATGATGTACTATTACCTGCCTAAACATACTAACCTGCCGATCTTCAGTCACCGTCTATCTATTCTGCATTTCTGGTCACTGATTTTCATTTACATCTGGGCAGGCCCCCATCACCTTCTTTACTCACCCATACCTGACTGGGCCCAGACCCTCGGTATGATATTCAGTTTGATGCTGATCGCACCGTCATGGGGTGGTATGCTGAACGGCTTTCTTACGCTGACCCAGGCGAAAGAAAAGATTCGAACCGATGCCACTCTGAAATTCATGCTGGTATCGCTTACTTTCTACGGCATGTCGACCCTTGAAGGCCCACTGATGTCAATCAGGGCTGTAAATGTTCTTTCGCACAACAATGACTGGACGATCGGGCACGTTCATGGTGGCGCCCTGGGCTGGGTAGGCGGTATGGCCGCAGCTGCCCTGTACTATCTGGTACCACGTTTGTGGAACACCCGCCTTTATAGCGAAAAGCTGGCCGAAGTTCACTTCTGGGTGAGCACCGTGGGTATTCTTGTCTATTACGTTTCAATGTGGGTTTCTGGTATTACCGAAGGTCTAATGTGGCGTGCGGTAGACGCAGCCGGCAAACTGCAATACCAGAACTGGATCGAAATCACCGACGAATTATTTCCCTATCGACTGGTACGTGCCGTTGGAGGCCTACTGTTCTTAGCAGGCTTTCTCATAATGGCGTATAACCTCTACAAAACCACCAGAACGAAGGGTGATGGTTTTGTACCAGCTGACCTGCGTGAAGGCGCAAACGCCGCTTAAAGGAAGACATCAATGGATTACGAAAACAAGAATTGGTACGAAAAACTCAACGCCAAGATTGACCATAAAAGCTTCTGGTTCGCTTTCTGGACTGCGATCGCAGTTTTGATTGGCGGCCTGGTTGAAATTCCCCCATTTTTTATGCAGGGGCAGGTCAAAAAAATCGAGGCTGTTACACCCTACAATGCCCTTGAGCTGGCAGGCCGCGACGTTTATCAGGCTGAAGGCTGCTTTAATTGCCATACCCAGATGATTCGCCCCTTTAAATGGGAAACTGACCGCTGGGATAAATTCGGCAAGTACGACAAAGAGGCCCCTTATTCAAAGGCTGGCGAGTACGTGTATGAACATCCGTTTCTCTTTGGTTCAAAACGCACTGGCCCAGACCTGGCTCACGAGGCTGCCTTGAACAACAATGCCGCATGGCATAAGAGGCACTTGATTAACCCGCAAGAAACTGTCGAAGGTTCAATCATGCCACCCTACCCCCATCTGTTTGAGTCAGATGTAGACGTTGACCAGATTAAGGCCAATATGCGCGCCCTGCGCACCGTCGGGGTGCCTTATACTGACGCTGACATTGATGCAGCAGATTCACTTTTAAAAGGTAAAACCAAGGGCGATGCCCTGGTGGCCTACCTGCTGAAGCTGGGTAGAGACACCATGGTAAAGTAGGAGCCTACTATGGAAGCTGACTGGGTAGGAATCTACAAGGGCTTGCGCCTTCCGCTGCTGGGCCTGGTATTAATAGGAATTGCCATCTATGTATACTGGCCCCGCAATAAGAAAAGCCTTGAGCAGGCAAAGTATAACATGCTCAGCGATGATCAAAATGAGGAGTCAAAATGAGCGATAAAGATTGGCAAGCATACGATGACAGTGGTGATATTAAAGAGCACCAGGGCTATGTACCTGCATGGTTCTCGGCCCTTTTCTATGGCACCATTATCATTGGCATAATTTACGGTGTGTACTACCACTTTATAGCAGACTGGTCTCAGGCCAAAGAGTATACACAAGAAGTAGCTGCTTATATGAAAGACCATCCGCAGAAGCCGAAGGCTGTCGCCGCGTTGAAAGAAGATGGCAGCAACCCCTACCGCGGTAACGCTGAGGCCATTGCGGCCGGCCAGAAAACCTATCTGGGTATCTGCAGCGCCTGCCATAGAGCTGATGGTACCGGTCTGGTTGGCCCCAACCTTGTTGATAACAAATGGTTGCACGGCAATACCGACAAGGCCGTCTATAACGTGGTTATGAACGGCATTAGCGCAGAGCAGGTAAAACAGAAACCACCAAAAGGGCCCATGTTGCCACATAAAGACTCTCTCGGGTCACAGAAGATCTTAGAAGTTGTGGCATATCTGGCCAGTAAGAATAAAAGTTTAAAGGCGAAATAAAGATATTATGGTAATAGCCCGCCCGGTAAAAGGTGTTTTTCGCACCATAAAGAACAGAATCAACTGGATATTGTTCGTAATTTTCTTTGGGCTGCCCTTCATTGTGATCGATGGGCGCCCCCTGTTGCAACTTGATATCGCTGCAAGAAAGTTTCATGTCTTCGGTCTGACTATCTGGCCACAAGAGATGTACTATCTGCATCTGATTCTGCTGGCGGCGGGTATTACCCTCTTTATTTCAACAGCTCTCTGGGGGCGCATCTGGTGTGCCTACGCCTGCCCCCAGACAATTTTTATTGAATTCTACAACCTGGTAGGCCGCTTCTTCGGCGGTAAAAAGTTCGGTAAAAAAACCGCTGGCACCGGCCTATATATCAGAGTATGGATAGGTTGGATTATTCTATCAATTATCGTAGGTTTTGTCTTTGTAAGCTATTTCAAAGGCCCCTACAATATGATAAATGAAATTGTAAATGGCCAGATCATCAAACCCTCGGGGCGTATTGCAACCTGGGTGTTGTTTGGCAGCGGGGCGACCCTTTTTTCTATTCTAGCCTTTGGCTGGTTCAGAGAGAACGCCTGTAAATATGTCTGCCCCTATGGCCGCTTTCAAACCGCACTGCTTGATAAGCACTCACCCATAGTGCATTATGATGAAGGTAGAGGCGAGCCCCGGCGGCAGAAGGGCCAGAAAAACCATGATGGCGATTGTACAGCCTGTAACATGTGTCTGCTCGTCTGCCCCACTGGCATTGATATCAGAGAGGGCCTGCAGGTAGGCTGCATTCGCTGCGGTCTCTGTGTTGATGCCTGCACCATCGAGATGGGTAGAGATGAGAAGAAAACCCTGATTGATCTGCGCACCGTTGAGCAGACCACCGACCCCGAAGCGCACCGCCCCTATGTACGGCCGCGAACCATAGTATATGGCAGTCTCTTGTCGCTGGTAGTGATTGTTTTCTCACTGCTGTTGATTTTCAGAGTTCCCATGTATACCAATGTGACCCGCAACCGCACGGTACAATCGACTTTTATCACTGGTATTGGTTACCAGAATGTATATGAGTTAAACGTGGGCAACATGTCTCACCAGCCCCTCGACATTGTGGTTTCACTTGAAAATAATGATGAAAACTTTGTGATCGCCAATGCTCAGCCTGAATATACAATCGATGCTTCAAACATGAAAAAGCTGCAGCTGATTGTGCGCTATAACAGCGAAAAGCCGGTAAAACTTGATAATCAACGAATTAAATTTAAAATACAGAACAAGAACAAACCAACTCAGATGAGAGTTGAAAAAAGTATCTTTTCTTTTGCGAGTATATAAAATGAGTAAATCTTTAAAACGAGCCTTTTTATTGATGCTGGTAGCCTATATGTTTCTGGTGGCCGGCATTGTTTACAGCTATAAGCTGGCAGTTACCAATTTCGAACCAGTGATAGATGAAAAGTACTACGAGGTTGGCCTTGATTACCAGGCTGTTTTGAACCTGCAGAAATGGGCAACCGAACGTGGCTATAAGTACACCACCGACATAGAAAAATTGCAGATTAGCAGCAACCAGAAAATCAGTTTAGAGATGGTAGGCCAGCCTCTAAAAGAAGAAGTCAAAGCAGAAGCCCGCTTTGCAAGGCCTGCCACCACCCGTGGGCGCCACAGTATTGGTTTCAAAACAGTGAAGAAAACCTGCAAAAGCAGCACTTGTCGCTGGCTGTTTGAGGGCAAAACCGGTAACCTGGCACCCGGCCATTGGGATGTTACCTTCGCTACGACCCTTGGTAAATCTGGCAGGGTCATACAACGCAAACGAATATACCAGAATTAAATATAGAAAGGGTAAGAAGATGGTACTGAAAATCAAAGACTACATGACCACTAACCCGGTTGTTCTGAAAGAAAACAGTTCAGTTTCAGAAGCCTGCGAGCTGCTCGAGTCAAAACCCTTTCGCCATTTGCCTGTTGTAAATGACCAGGGCCATGTGGTGGGTATTCTTTCTGACCGCGATCTGATCAGCTCACACGTTCTTCTAACCGCAGCTGAAGAGCTCGAAGACGCCAGCAAGAAGACCCCGGTGAGCAGCTTCATGCGCCGTACCCTGTTTGTAACTGTGCCTGAAGATAATCTGGGTCAGGCGGCCATTATGCTTACCGAGCACAAGGTGGGTGCCCTGCCCGTCATTGATGATCTGGCGACCAACCGCTTGGTGGGTATCATTTCATATGTAGATATCTTAAGGGCCTTCATTGATGAGAATGAAGCTGGCAACCTGGCTAACCAGGTAGACAAATCTCTGCTGCAGAGCGCTACAAAAGAAAATGCCTTCTCACCCCTGTTTGAGCGTGGTCTGATCGCCAGTTGGGAAGATCGAATCGGCATAGAGCTGCCCGCAGAATACAAGGCGGCCCTGCTGATGGGCGATGAGCCCGTGGCGACCATGAGTTATTTTATTCCCTTTCGTCACCCCGAGCGTAAAGAGCTGATTCTGTTCGCCCGCTGGAATGATCAAATGTTTGCCTTCAATACCGAAGACAAAACCGGTGACGATTTCAGTATTTACATGCTGCAAGATGGCAGTGAGCCCGAGCGTGAATTTGATAATTTTGCAGGGTGGCAGAAAGTGGTGCATGATGCAGCGGCCAGCGCCTACGACTCAGAATAGAGGTAAAACATGCAAGTACAAGATGTAATGACCAGCGAAGTTACCAGCATTTCTATCAATGCCCCCGTCAAAGAAGCTATTGAGTTTTTTGAAAAAACCGGCCGTCGTCATCTGCCCGTTCTTGATGAAGCCGAAAAAGTTGTGGGCATTCTTTCTGACCGCGATCGGCGCACTATAGAGCTCACCATTGATACCTTTACCGACACCGGCTACCAGCAGCAGATTCTTGAATCGCCGGTTAAGAATGTAATGAAGCGCGAAGTCATCTCGGTTTTTCCTGATACCAACCTGGCAGAAGCTGCCAAAATGCTGGTTGATATGAAGCTTGGTGCCCTGCCGGTGATCAGTAAACAGAAGCTGATTGGCATAGTCAGCTACGTTGATGTACTCAATGCCTTCTCTGCCAGCCTGAGCGGGCTATGAAACAAGATTACTTTCTCTGGCCAGAAACCGGGCAACCTGAATTCGTTTTCATCGTAGTTGCCCTGCTGGTTGCCGGTCTGATCTTTATCTTTACCCGGCAATACTACAAAAACAAAACCAATATAAGCGCGATGTGGCGCATTCTCTACGACTACTTCAGAAAACACGATCTTACTGAAGCAGAAATTGCCATTTTGCAGGTCTTTGCTGACAGGCTTTCGTCTAAAGCAATCAATGCCATAGTATTAAGTAAACGTGAGTTTCACAAACAGCTCTTTGAATACTTTCACTGTAATAAACAAATCGACCGCAAAACAGAAACCCGTATTCTCGACAAACTCTTCGGTGCCAAGCAGATGCAGATTGAAGTGCATTCGCAAGATGATCTGTTTGAGGGTGAAGACATAGCCATCGAATCAAAAAAAATCAAGTTTCTCGCCCAGGTTGTGCGCAAGCGCGAAACCCACATTACCCTTTCGACCGTAGAGCAGGTCAACGTCAAAGAGACCCCCTGCCAGCTCTATGTTTACCGCCCCACCCTGGGCAGCTATTTAATTCCCGGCACGGTCACCACCATGGGTGCTACTTCAGTTAAATTCATGGCTTCTTCAAAAGCCGAAGCAAAAGGCGATATTCACCTGATGGCCAGATTGAATCTCACAGCTCTGCTAGAGCCCTGGCCGCCGGTTGAGGCTGTGGCACCTGCAGCGACTGACCTGCCCGAGCCCGCAGAGCCCGGCGAAGATATGCCCCTGGCCGAAGAGGCCCCGCCTGCTGAACCAATGAAAATTACCCTGTTCACAATTTCAGACCGGGCTGGCCAGTTCAGCCCAGATGATGTTATGGCCTTCAAAGAGCAACTGGCCAGTCATGATGTATGGCAGCTGTCAGCTACCCTGCCCGATGGTTTTTCTTTTGTTTGTCGGGGAAAGATTCTCGCTTCAAAGATGAACGATCAATTTATAATCAGATTTATTGACCTGTCGGCTGCGGCAAAGCGGGTCTTGTTTTATGAAATACGGCAGAATAACCCTGAAAGAGAAAAGATATTCTAATGAAACAGACTGAATTTTTTAATAGACCGGTACCACGCTATACTTCATACCCCACGGCCCTCGACTGGCAGAGCCCCTTCGATGATGGCCATTTCGAGCGGGCCCTGGTCACCACCACATCAGAAGCATTCAATGCCTATCTGCACATACCATTCTGCCACCGGCGTTGCCTCTACTGCGGCTGCAATGTAATTCTAAGTCGCAAAAATGCACTGGCCGATGCCTACCTTAAAGATATGAAATTAGAAATGCATCACAAACTGGGTTTTTTAAAACTACGCCCCAGATTGAAAACACTTCACTTTGGCGGGGGCTCACCAAATTTTCTTACGGCCACTCACTGGTCTGAACTGGTAGATTTTCTGGCCCAGAAGTTTACCCTGGGCAGCGACCTTGAGTTTTCGGTTGAACTTGACCCTATGGGTGTGAGCAAAGATTATCTGACTCACCTGCGTAAACTGGGTGTTAACCGGGTCAGCTTTGGTATTCAAGACGTAAATGCCCAGACTCTTGCAGCTGTTGAGCGCGAATATGACCTGATTCACCTGAACAAAGTTTTATCTCACGCCCAGACCCTGAATTTTGATTCAATCAACTACGATTTTATCTACGGCCTGCCCTATCAGAATGAAGCCAGCTTCAAAGCAAACTTACAGTGGATCAGAATGTACAAACCAGGCCGCATTGCACTGTTCAGCTACGCACATATTCCCCATATGAAGCGCCACCAGAAGCGTATACCATTCAAAGCCCTGCCCGATGCCCCGCAGAAACTGGCCCTTGGTGAGCAGGCTCGCCGCTTTCTGCTGGCTGAATCTTATGTGCAGATTGGTCTCGATCACTTCGCCCTGCCTGGCGACAGTCTGGCCCGGGCCCAGCAAGAGGGCACCCTCTCACGTAACTTTATGGGTTATACCGCCTGGGGCGAGCTCGATATTCTGGCCTTTGGCTCAAGTGCCATCTCAAACGTGGGCGATGTCTATGCTCAGAACCACACCCGCCTCAAGGCCTACCGTGCCGCCTGCAACCAGCAGGCCAACTGGTTCGAAAAGGGTATGCACCTCAGCCTTGAAGACCGCCGGCGTGCTGCCATTATCGCCAGCTTAATGAACCATGGCTTTCTTGATATAGAAGAGTTTTCTTTAAATTGGCAGCTGAATTTTGAAAAAGAATACCAGAGCGAAATCGAAAAACTGGCCCCGTTTATTGAACACGACTACGTACGCCTTGAAGAAGGGCTGATCAAGGTAACGCCCGCTGGGCGCAAGTTTGTGCGGCACCTGGCCAGCACCTTTGACGCCTATCGCACAGAGGCGAAGGGCAAGCAGTTCTCTAGCGGAATTTAACCAACGATAAAGCGGTGATTCACAATCTCACGCAGATTGGG
>CAZHLC010000072.1:0-10362 GCA_964532545.1 uncultured Leptospiraceae bacterium
CCGACCCGGCAAACCGGCCCTCTTTTTGAAAAAGGTTCCATTCTTCTTCTCTGAATACTTTAAAGACTTTGGTGTTCATCAAATATCAATCAGCTGAGCATAGAAATTCGGCAGCTTTTTCTACAACCATCATAGTAAGAGAGTGATTCAAAGAGTTTCTTGTACAGCAAAATCTTAACAAACGCATGCATTTTTCACAAAAGCACCCTAATCTTTGTGAAAAATTAGACAACCGCAACGGGCTGCCCCCTGCCGGCCAGGGCCTTGTTGTTTAATAAAATTTTCACTTTTGATGCCATACCGGGCTTGCTTGTATAAATTCTACATATCAAATTAGAAGAGTTACCATACGATGAATAAACCCCATTCTGAACTTGTTGAAGCACTGAGAGAAACTGCAGGTCGACTGCAAGAAAAACAAACCCGCTACGAGTGGGGCCATATGGGCCGCTGCAATTGTGGGCACCTGGTGCAGACAGTTACTGATATGACAGATACCGAAATCGTTCAGTCTGTCGACCACCAGCTAGACGAGTGGTCTGAACATGCCCGTGACTACTGTGAGGGCACTGGCCATCGTGTAGAAGACATCTTTGTAACTCTTGAGGGTATCGGCTTCAATCATAAAGACATGGCCCACCTTGAGTATCTGAGCGACCCCAAGGTTCTGGGTCGCCTGCAAAACCGCCGCCTCTACCGCAATAACCGCGAAGATGTGAGCGTTTACATGAGCACTCTGGCCGATGTGCTTGAAGAAGAAGAAAAAGAAGAAGAGCTGGTACCAGTTTAAAACCCCTCTGGTTGAGAACCAGAGTTCAATTTCTTACAGCCAACTTATCTCAGAATAAGATTCTGACGCTGCCTTTTATTCAGAAAAAATGGCTAAGAAGAACAGAATTGTAATTTTAGGTGCGGGCGAGTCAGTTCAAGGCGGCACCGCACCGGGTGAGCAGGCCATCTATGCCACCAGCAAAGTAGCACTTGAGTGGGCCATCGAGGCTTTCAGCGAGCTGCAAGACTATAGTTTCGTCTATGTAGGGGGCAAGAACCTTCTGCAGGTCGAAGAAAGATTTCATAACATTGACTTCTTGTATAACGAAAAGTGGGAAACAACCGGCCCCGCCTATTCATTAAAAATTGCCCGGCTGAAAGAAAACGAAGTTAACTGGGTCTGTTATGCCGATACCCTCTTTCGCAAAAAACTGATCAAAAAAATGCAAAAGCAAGATGCTGATGTAGTCATTGGCATTGATAGTCATTTTAAAACCCGCTTTAGTAGAAGAAGCCTGAATGATTTAAAGCACGCTGAAAAAGTTACCACGACTAAAAAGAAAAGAGTTCAGCGTATTGGCAGAAAGATCGATCTCGATTCGGCCTTTGCCGAATTCATTGGCTTGATCAAGTTTTCTAAGGCTGTGGCGAAAAAAGTCAACTCTCTAAAGATAAGCGAAGACATGTCAATTCCTGATCTTTTAAGCATTTTGATATCTCAGGGTGTGAATATTACCTGTGTAGACGCAAAGGGTGACTGGGCTGAGTTTGACGCTCCGCAAGATATTGCCAGGTTTGTACTGGGCACGAAAGCTGAATCACTTGAGCGGCTTCAGCCAAGGCTTACGAAATCGAAAATTCTAACCCCGGTAAAAATTACCTATAAAAAATGGCAGAAAAGAAAAGACGATGTAATTGCCCAGGTTCAAAGAACGATTCAGGCAGAACGCTGCATTGTTAGAAGCAGTTCTATAGGTGAAGATAGCTGGCATTCGAGCATGGCTGGCCAATTCGAAAGTATTCTCGATGTTGAGCTTAACGCTGAAACAAAACTGGCCACGGCCATTGAAAAGGTTTTTGCTTCTTATAAAAATGTTAAACCGCAAGATCAAATCTTGATTCAGGCAATGGCGCCCGACATTGATACCAGTGGTGTGGTCATGACCCGATCATCTGAGGTTCGTGCGCCCTACTATGTTGTTAACTACACCGAGAATTCAAGTGATACCACCGCTGTTACCAGTGGGGCTGATCAAGAGACCAAAACTTTTTTTCTTTTTCGCAGCTCTCGATTTAAAGCTCCCCTTGAGAAAAAGTTTGTAATTCTGAAAGAAGCATTAGAAGAAATCTGCCTGCTGGTGGGGCATGATGCCCTTGATATTGAATTCGCCATTTCAAAATCTGAAAAGGTTTATATTTTTCAGGTTCGCCCCATGGTTTCGAAAAATCTGACATCTGCAGTGGCAGTCAGTGATGAACAGCTAGAGCAGCAGATTACTGAAGCCGCAGAAAAATTTACTGAGCTGCAAGCCCAGAAACCATACCTCGTTGGCCAAAAAACCAGATTGAGCGTGATGACCGACTGGAACCCTGCAGAAATAATCGGTAGAAAACCCCGCCCCCTGGCCCTTTCTCTATATCAATATTTAATAACTAACGAAACCTGGGCAAGACATCGGGCTGAATTCGGTTACCGCGATGTTCGCCCAGCCAGATTGTTAGTTAACTTTATGGGGCACCCCTATGTCGACACCAGGGTGTCATTCAATTCTTTTATACCGGCGGGTGTGAGCACATCAATTGCCGAGAAACTGATGCAACACTATCTGAATAAATTAGAAGATAACCCTTCTTTGCACGACAAAGCAGAATTTGAAATTCTGCTCACCTGCCTTGATGAGCTCGCGAGCCAGAAACTAGACGGGTTGGCAGAGGCCCTCTTAACCGAGCATGAAATAGATGAGCTGAAAAATGCATTGAGAGAGATTACCAGGTTTTCTTTTGAAATGGCCAAACCTCATTATGAAGAGATCGAAAAGCTCGATCGCGATTTCGAATTACTGTCTAGTGCAGAGCTAGATGAAATTGAAAAGGCATTTTACCTGCTAGACTATGCCAGAAGTAAAGGTACTCTGCTGTTCTCACATATGGCCCGCCATGGCTTCATAGCCATTTCTTTTTTAAAATCCATGGTGAAAAATAATTCCTGCACCCAGACCGAGTACGATGAATTTCTTATGTCATTGGGCAGCATCTCAAGTGAAATAAAGAACGATGCCTTTGAGGTCAAGACAGGCAAGCTTGACCGAGAGACCTTTATTCAGCGCTACGGGCATCTACGTTCTGGCACCTATAATATTCTCATAAAATCATACCGGCATGATATTAAAAGGTACATCGAGCCAATGATTGACTCGGCCGAGCCTCATACATCGACCAGGCCATTTGAAAAAATATTCTCAGCTGAAAGTCTAACAAGAATAAAGCGATCATTAGAAAACTGGGGGTACCAGATCGAGCTCGCCGATTTTTTTTCATACCTTAAGTACGGAATAAACGGGCGAGAAACATGTAAGTTTGTTTTTACTAAATACCTGAGTGCTTCTTTAGATTTAATCGAAAACTGGGGTAGCAACAATCACATTTCTGATTTTGACCTGTCTTTTCTGAGAATAGAACAGCTATTGCATATGGTTAATTCACACCACGTTGACCTATCTCAAGTTCAAAACGAAATCAAGCTTAACAAAGCCCAATATGCTATTACCGAAAAGATTCAGCTGCCTTCTCAGATTCATCGCACCCATGATTTTTATTACATTCAACAAGAGCAAATTGAGGCTAACTTCATAACCACAAAGAGAATCAAGGGCAGCGTGGTGCATTTAGATGACACATCGCATGAAATGATTGACATCAAAGGCAAAATCGTGCTGATCAAATCGGCTGACCCTGGCTACGATTGGCTCTTCTCACACCCGATCGAGGGGCTAATTACGGTTTACGGTGGCATCAATTCTCATATGGCTATCAGGGCTGCAGAGTTTGGCCTGCCAGCGGTAATTGGCGTGGGCGAAGATTTGTTTAAAAGCCTGCAGAATGCCCAGAAAATTCTGATAGAATGCGAGAACAAGAGAATTGAAATCATCAGCTAAAACCATACTGATGACCATGCGAAATGACAAGTTGCATGACCGCAACGAGGTCAGAAGCTCAATAGATACAAGCTGGTTTCACATTGGGCGTGTATCAGGGCTCAGATTTGAGCTGGTACCTAACGACCCTGACTATGTTAAGCAATATCTTGATGACCTGCCTCATCAGGGTCTTTTGCTCACCGGCGGAAACAACCTCGCTGTCACAGGCATATCAAATGCTGAAGAACAGCAACGAGAAGAGGTTGAAAAGCTTTTAATAGAAAGGGCTGTTGCGCGGCAAATACCTGTTTTAGGTGTCTGTCGGGGAATGCAGGCCTTGCAGGCCTACTTTGGTGGCACGCTTAAAAGAGTAAAAGATCATGTAGGTAACCACCATGATCTGCAACTCAATGAAGAAATGCAGGCCTACAAGCTGAGTACAGTGAACAGCTACCATGAATTTGGCTGGCTTAAAGGTGAAACAGCAGCCAATTTCGCTGAGCTGGCCTGGCATGAAGACGGGGTTGTTGAAATGATTAAACACTTTTCTCTACCCATCTGGGGTATCATGTGGCACCCAGAGAGACCAGAATTTACAGAAACAAACATTAAACTTATTAAAGGTATTTTCAAATCAGTAGAATGAAAGTAGTAATTTTAGCAGCAGGTAGCGGCAGCAGGCTCAAACCATATACCGATGAGGTTCCCAAGGGGCTGGTTAAGGTGAACGGGGTGCCCATACTTCAATATCAAAAGCAGGTGTATCAGAGCTGTGGCCTCAAAGATATCACAGTCATCGGCGGCTACAAGGCCGATAAATTAAAACCGTTTTTTGATCAGATTATCATAAACAGCGATTTTGATAAAACAAACATGGTCTATTCGCTGTTTCTGGCCAGACAGCTTTTTGATGGGTCTGAAGATATCATTGTTTCTTATTCAGATATAATTTTTTCAAATGGCGTGTTAAGAAAGTTAATCGAAGGCAGGGGCCCGATATCAATCATTGTTGATGATGATTGGTTGAGCCAATGGCAGCTGAGATACGACGACCCCCTTGAAGATGCCGAAACAATGCAGATTGATGAGAAAAATCATATTATCGACTTCGGCAAAAAACCCCAATCGCTCGAAGAGATTCAAGCTCAGTATATCGGGCTGATCAAGATTAGCCGCGATGTTGCTGAGAGTTTCTTTGATATATATCTCAAAGAAAACTTTTTTGAGACAAAGCTGAAAGGTAATAAAGAGAATATGTATATGACTGATTACCTGCGCGAGCTCTCACACCATGGCATCAAGCTCAAAGCAGAGCATGTAAGTGGCGGCTGGTTTGAAATTGATACCACCAGAGACCTAGAGGTCTGCGAGGGCCTTGTCAAAGCTGACAAACTGAGCTTTATGAATCAAGGGTAACACCTGTATGGGTGGGCACTCTCTTTTTTTCGGGCGGGGGTGTCATGTAGGTGGGGCCGTATAGCTCGGTCAAGTAAGCATGAATATTATTAGGGGCTTCAAACCTTTTGCCTTCAAACTCGATTTCTTTCAGCGGAAAAATATCTTCATACCTGAAATAGTTTTTAAAGGTTGAGTCGGCCAGCGAATGACGATAGGTTTGCTTACTTTTTTTTCTGGGCACATCGAAGAACCACTTTTCAAGTTTTTCAGGGTCTATGAAAAAAACTGCAAGGTTCGAGAACCCGGCTCTGACCTTTTTGAAACCCCGCAGGCGCCCAAGGCGCTGTGGTAAAACAAGATACTTGTACATCTTCTGCCACAGTTCGCCTATGAATCTGTTTGAAAAATACTGATCTATGGGAAAAATATCAACTACACCCAGAACATCTTTTTTGTAAAGAGAGAGAGACCCTCTTTCTGGATATTTTTTATTCAACTTAGATTCGGCATCACCGCGAATAGTTTTGGTAAAACCGGCTGGCCACTCGTTTTCTAAAATGGGCAGAAGGCTGGCAAAATCTTCACGGGTCATACCCAGATCAACATCATCATCCCAGGGAATAAAGCCCTTATTCCGGTGGGCCCCCAGCAAAGTACCATAATTAAGCCATATGTTAAGTTTATGTTTTCGGCAAATTTTGACCAGCTGTTCAACGATCTCAAGTTCAGTGAGTTGAATTTTGCGAATCTCAGTCATCGAGTAATAAAATATAGACGTGGTGTGCTATTGACCACTCAGGTTTACAGGTTTTTGCAATTTTAATTCTATTTAAGTCTGAAACCCGCATTCAATTGGCAGTATCGCGATACTTATCAAAGATAGGTAGGTGGGCCACCGAGGCGCCAATGCGGGTTTGCGGGTAAGAGCGCCTGTAACCCTCAGCCCTTTCTTTCTTTTCTATACACCGGGTGACCTCGGCCGCCAGCGATACCCAGGTATCGGCGCCGGGCAGGTGTTTCAGCAGACAACCATCCCAGAAGTTGTAGGTTTCTTCAACGCTACAGCCAAAAGAAGGGCGATCGTGACGCGCAGCGGTCATCACAATTCGATTTGAAGTAGCGATACCGGTGTTACGAACGAAAATACCCGAATAACAGGCCGAGATCAGTAATATAGTGGGGCGATTTTTGCAGGTCTTGTTCAGAATACGTTTCAGCCTGGCAGGTGTCAGGTAGCCCTGCCTGCGAATATAGAAGCCACGTCTCGACCCATGCGATGACATGAAAATCGCACAACCATCATTCTCACCAATCTCAAGGCCCGCCATAACCCTGGCAAAGCGCGCAACGCTGGTGGGCTGCACATCACCCACCTGCTCTCTGGGCGAACGCGACAGCTCATGAATGTTGTCACTTTGAACGCCATATTCTTCGAACAGGCTTCTCAGGCTTTTACGGGCATTGTCAAAAACAGCGATGCTGTCATCACCGCTCATGAGAACCACCTTCCAGTTGATTGATTCACGCTTGTCAGCTGATTTAAATACCGACCTGAAGCTGGCCCTCGCCGAGCGGGCCCGCTTAAACAGCGATTGCAGTGAAAACCTCTCGCCTTCTTCGGCTTGAACCCGCTGAAAGCGTTGCGCAAAGGCCTCGCGGTTCACTTTCACCTGCTCTTCGTCTAATGCAACGACATCGGTCACACCATTACAGTTCTGATCATCGCAACCAGGCTTCGACATTGAATTCAGCAAGAGAAGGCCACCACCAAGGGCAGCGGCAACCAAAAGACCCAACCAGACCTTTTTCATCATACCCTGTTTAAAGCAGTGTCACTCTACGAGCCAGAGGCCAGATGCCCCTCGATACCAATCTGCATATAGTCGGCATCGGCCCGATCACCGGCGACCCTGGCGCCGATATCTTCTAAAACAGCCATCTCATCTGAACTGATGGCAACCTCAGTGGCTGCCAGATTCGACGACAGGTTCTTTACCTTTGTAGTTCCGGGAATGGGCAAGACCTGCACATTCAAATCTTTTGCTTTATGAAACAGCCATGAAAGAGACAGCTGGGCCGCCGAACAGTTATGCTTTGCCGCAATAGTTTCAACCTCTTTGATAAGCTCGTTATTTTTTTTGAGGTTTTCTGCTGAGTACCGGGGTAAGGTGGCCCGCCAATCGTTGGGGGTTTCAGTAACCACCCCGCTTAACAGGTTGCGACCAAGGGGTGAATAGGCTACGATGGTGATACCCAACTCAGAACAAACCGGAACCAGTTCGGCCTCAAGAGAACGGGTAATCAGCGACCACTCTTGCTGTACCGCAGCAATGGGTGTTATGGCGTGGCATTCGCGCAGCCACTTGCCAATAATTTCTGAAAAGCCGATGTGTTTAATCAACCCTTCTTCTTGCAGGCGCTTCGCCGAAGCAGCAAACTCTTTGGCGTTATCTAAAGAAGCAACCCGGTGCGAATAGTACAGGTCTGCATAGTCGAGGCCCAACCGTTTTAAAGAATTGGTGAGCGCCGTTTTCACAGTGTCATAGTCTGACTTGTTCTGCCATTTCATGGGCAGAAACTTGGTGGCCACAGTAAATGATTCACGGGGTAGAGTCTGTAAATACTTGCCTATTACAGTTTCGTTATAGAGATCATCGGCATTATCTTCAAAGGGGTTACCCGACTTGTAGATCTCAGCTGTATCGTAATGGCGGCACCCGCCATCATAGGCTGCCTTTAATACTTCTGCGGCCTTTTCGTCGCTGGCTGGCTCACCATAGAATGCAGTTAACCCCATTGAGCCGTAACCAAGAGCCCCGCTTTCTGCGATAGATTGTTTTCCCATTGAAACTTTTGCAAATGACATATTGACCTCTTTAAACAGTTAAATACGATTAGACCCAATTAAATGGGTTCACGCTTTTGTATAGCAACTTCTTAAAGGTATTTGCAGGGGGGCACGCCCCCCTGGCTTCGGCTACCCTGGCGGGTGAGCCTACGCCACCCCCCTTCTTAGATCTGCCTCAATACATGTTATTCTTGTAATCAAAGTCAAGGGCCACATCGAGTGCGCCGGGTATTGATATGGCTGCTTTGGCCAGGGTGGCTTCTAAACCTGTAATCTTACTGAGCTTCATATGGGCCTGCCAGATTTCTGAGGCCTTGAATTCATGGGTAGAAGGCTGTGGTGGCCAGAGTTTGGCCCTGGCCAGGGCTGCGCTTTTTTCAAGGGCCACCTGCTCTGGTTTAATTCTAACAATAAGCCTGGGCACCTTATCTTTTTCGGTGAAAAAATCTTTATGGCTGTGCTCTGAAAACAGTTCAGCCTTACCGGTGACCCGTAAAACCTGGTCACTGCCGGCGATCAATGCCAGTATCTCTATCTGTGAAAAAGTTAAAATATTACGAAAACCGTCAACCCGGCGATTGCCCGGCCGATCAGCATACCAGACAAAGTCGTCATTCAGGTTCAACAGTTTCGCAGCCTGGTCACCCTTGGGGCTCATGTCGGCCCCGAGATTTTCATCAGTGGTGGCCACCAGCATAAAACGGGTCAGTGAGCAGAACTCTTCTGCAGATTTCACTTCTGCTGCGGGCGGCTCATATTCTTGCCATAGCTTTGAGCGCATAAAAGCCTTGGCACAGTGCAGGTAGCACTCGGTTACTTTAACCGTGATGGTGGTGTCTGTGGCTTCAACCACAGTGCCGTTAACACGCAGAGTTTCTTTTAAAGACGAAATCACAAACAGCGAACCCCAGCCATCACCAGCGTTAATGGCTTCAGCATAGTCGAGCGATTCACGGGGTATCTTCAGATGCTGCTGGTCGGCCTTAACAAAGCCCGGCCCAACACCTGCGATAGATGCGATCACGCGGCGCTCTGCCTTAGAAGCAATACTGACAAACATACAGGGTGAGGCCGAGACCCACCGCAGCGAGTGCTCATCGAGAAAATCAATAACTTTTAAATCTCGCGGCCCGGCAGTTTTACCCACACATGCCTCGAGAGACTCTACTGAAAGTATTCTACCATTATCTTTGTGCTGGCTCAACTTTTACCCCTGAATAAATTGCTGTGCGGCTGAAATACTGAAATATTGTGCCTTTTTGTACAGCAACTTCTTATAAACCAATTGACCACCTACCCCCTAAGCTTCTAATCAAGGCAATGACCAGGAAGACTATTGTGATACTGTTATTTAGCACCGTAGCCATTTCGGGCTGCAAAAAAGCCAAGCCAGAAAAAGAAGTTACCAATACAAAAGCTGAACAGACTATTAGTGAGAAACCGCTGCCTTATTTTGCTTCAACCACCACCACTCTGCGGTTGCGAAAAAAACCCAGTACGAAAGCTAAAAAAGTAAAATGTAATCTCTATGGCCCGGCCTCTCGGGGCCTGAAGAAAAAAGGTATCAAGGCCCTGCCTGAAGACTTCACAGTTAAGGTGATAAAAAGATCTGCCAAGAAAAGCAAGGTCGGTAAGCGCAAAGACTATTGGTACAAGGTTATCGCATCAGTACCAGAAGATGCAGAAGCCGATCACTGCTTCGTCAGCAAAGATGCCTCGAAGCCTGCTGTGGCCTGGGTGTTTGGCGGCTTTTTAGAGTATCTGGGCCAGCCCGGGTATTTCGAGAAACTCTACGAAGATGAACCCTGATTGGGCAGCACTGTAAACAACTACAGAGGGCCCTGGCCCCCTGCAGGTTTCAAAAAATCAGTTTGGCACGACCCCATAGAAAACATTACCCTGGGCCGTATGTTTGGTAAACTTATAGGCTTTACCGTTTACATGGGCGACGGTCACAAACGCCATAAATCTACCGTTACGTTTTACCGCAATTCGCCATGAGCCACTGGTGGCGCTGCTGAACAGTTTTTTGGTCTGGCCACTGTTCAGAGTGGTGGTCTTATAGGCGGTGTTACCCCGCTTGTAGCGAAATGTAACGCGGTGATTCAGCGGATTCTTCAAGTTAATAAAAATTAACTGAGCCGCCGAGGTGGCTTTTTTCTTCACATTCAGCCTGGGTACCGGCGCGATACTGGTTATAATCACCAG
>CAZHLC010000073.1:0-10347 GCA_964532545.1 uncultured Leptospiraceae bacterium
CAAAACCATGGGGCTGAACACACGCTCTTACCCCATGAAAAAGAATCAAGAACGCTTCAATGCGCTTATGCGCCTTTATGGTGAAAAGTCGGTACCGAGAATTTTAAACAGACTTGCAGTGCTTGAAGGCCGCATTAAAGAAAACACAGATCTCGCGCGCGGCCGCACCTTGCTGCTATTCTTTGTGGCTTCGCTCTAGACGGGGCATCTGCAGAATTTTGGTTTCTGGCTCTTCTGCTTCTGGTTGAATGCCGTTGTATTGATCGCGTAGCCTGATCCATATTCTGACTTTGCCCTGGGGGTCTTCGTGCCATTGCAGGCCGCAGTCTTCTAACCGTTTGCGCACTCGAAATTTTTCGAGGTTCAGTATCCTTCCGTGGTTACCCATTCTGGTTCCTCCATGAACCGTGAATAATATGTTTAGAGCAGTACCCTGCCCGCTACATTTAAATGTCGACCTTCTTCGAAGTGGCTTTTAGAAATCTTTGGTGATGATGTATAAAATATTCAGCTATTATGTCACCCCTGAAAAATGAATTGACGGCAGCCGAAACAGCGATTCTTTAGAGAGAGATGGGTGGCGTGTATTTAAACTTTTTATCAATCGGTGCAATAATCTCGGGCTTAATCTGTATTGTCATGGGTATCTTTCTCATGACAATCAGAAACAAATCACAGAGTACCCGGGCCATGGGTATGCTCTTTCTGGTTTTTGGCACCTTTATATCGGCCTACATCGTTGCCCAGGTCTATTATCACCCTGATGCCGCCTACCACAGGTGGTGGACTGTTGCGTTCATACTTCCGGCGTTGATTGCTTTTATTCAGTTCATGCTGAAGTTTCCTACCCTTGATCACCCCAACCTGGCCAGGCGTTTGTTCTGGCTGGGTTCAATTGCCGCCACAGTTTATTTCATCAACGGCACCCTTTCTGCAGACCGGGTTTTTCTTTTCACCGGCCACTACTGGGATTTCGACGCCCGAACCGAAAGCCTCGTAATCGCGGCTGCAATTCTGTTTTATTTTGTCATCGGGCTGATTCTCAGTATCTGGCGAATCACTGTAGTAAAGGGCCGCGAGCGAACGGCAGTGGTTATCATCACCATCATCTTTGCAGTGGCCACGATAATGCCAGTACTGACCAACATCTCGAGTCGTGACGGCAGCATTTCACGGGGCACCCACCAGACAGCTACTGTGCTTCTGGTGGTAACCGGTTTCTTCGTGATGTTCATCGTCTTTCTTAATAACACCCGCGATAAAACCACTTTCATGAACAAAATCGTTGGTGTTACTCTGGTAACTACCCTGCTTCTGATGCAGGCCATCAGTTACTTCACTCTTGCTGTGCAAGAAGACAGCTACGACGCCATTCACATTGAAAAAACCAGCCGTATCTTGAACACCCGAGACTTCACCCGTGACCCCGAGCTCGACTACGTCAGCTGGATTCATATCGATGCCTTTGATAAATCAATTCACATAGATAAAAAGCCGTCAAAGAACATTGAATTCGATGTCTATCAGCCCGAATACTATAACACCGCTGTTCTAGAAAAGATTAGAAAGTTTAAGAAAAAGAACTTTGTCGCAAAGGTTACCAGATTTGTTAAGTCTAAGCGTAACTTCTTTAAAGGCTATGGCACTGCCATCAATACACATATAGCTTCTTTAAAGAAAGATGACGGCGACCCCAGAGAACAGATATTGAAATATATAGAGAAACTTGACGACAAAAATACTGTTCACTCAAACAAAATCAGAGCCTTGCCCTCGGCCAATTTTGAAAAAGAAATTCTTGCCTATATCGAGGGCAAGGGCAGCGACTTCAAACCCTTTGCTGATGCCATTCGCACCGAAGTTGACAGCGAGACCAGCGAGGGCCTCGAACTCAAAAAAGAAACCCTGAAGTATCTAGCCCCCATTAAACCTGCCGGGGCAAGGCTCTACCGTGAATCACGGGCCAAAAAACCTGAAGAGCGGGCCCATTTCGTGGCCTTTATGCAGTACGATGCCACCAATGATACCATGTATGAGGTGGGTTTTAAATACAAAGCTTACCGTGAATATGTGCACCCGCTTTCGCTGCTTCTGGCCATCGCTCTGTTTGTAATTATAGGGGTCGTTGTTTTTGCCCTGCCCTTCTTCTTCAGGGGCAGCCTGATCAAACCCCTCGATAAACTACTCGCGGGGGTTGAACAGGTAAATGAAGGCAACCTTGATACGGTCATACCCATTACTGTTCATGACGAAATAGGTTTTCTAGCCAATTCTTTTAACATCATGGTGGCCTCGGTCAAAGATGCCAAACAGAAACTGCAAGACTATGCCGAGAACCTTGAAGAGAAAGTCGAAGAGCGCACGCAAGAGTTACAAGAAACTCTAAACGAGGTACAGGCCCTCAAACGCCAGCAAGACGGTGACTACTTTCTTACAACTCTTCTGATTAAACCCCTTGGTGTAAATCAGAGCCATTCTGAAACTACCAATGTCGACTTTCTTATCAAACAGAAAAAAGAGTTCGAATTTCGCCACTGGAAAAACGACATCGGTGGCGACATCAACATTGCCCACAATATTAACCTCAAGGGCAAACCCCACATTGTTTTTCTCAATGCCGATGCCATGGGTAAATCAATGCAGGGGGCCGGTGGGGCTCTTGTACTGGGTGCTGTTTTTCACTCAATTATAGAGCGCACTAAACTTTCATCTACTGCACAAGACCTCTACCCTGAACGCTGGCTGCGCAATGCCTTTATTGAACTGCATAAGGTTTTCGTTTCTTTCGATGGCTCGATGCTGATTTCTCTGGTGATGGGCCTGCTCGATGAATCATCAGGTCTCATGTATTACATGAATGCCGAACACCCGTGGACGATTCTCTACCGTGATGGTAAGGCTTCTTTTATCGAAAATGAACTTGATTACCGCAAACTTGGTACCACCGGCGTTGAGAGCGAGCTGGCCGTTCGCACTTTTCAGCTGCAGCCCCGCGATGTTATTTTACTTGGGTCTGACGGGCGTGACGATATTCTTATGGGCACCGATGAAGAGGGTACCCGCATTATCAACGAAGATGAAAACCAGATTCTCTCATTGATAGAGCGTGCCGATGGTGATCTTGATGAACTTTTTACGGTCATTCAGCGGGTGGGTGAATTGACTGATGACCTGTCGATGCTACGTCTGGGCTATAAAGAGACTGATGATTCACATCACAAACCGCTGGTGGGTGACCAGATTCAACCGCTCATTCGTGATGCTAACGTAGCAATTAAAAAAGGTGATCTTGAAGCAGCCGTCAGACACCTTGAAGATGCCTACCATATTGATGAGCGCCAACCAGAGATTGTGCAGAAGCTTACCAAGCTCTTTTTCAAATTGAAGAACTTCAAAAAAGCAGCTTACTATGCTGAAGATTATATCTATCTGCGGCCCAATGAATCAGAATATGTTTATCTGGCTTCGTACTGCCACAAGATGCAGGGCAACCTGGTAAAGGCAACAGACCTGGGTGAGCGCCTCAGGCTGCGCGACCCCCATCTGGTAAAGAACCTGATCAACCTCTCAGACATATACGCTCTACAGAAGAATTTTGACCGGGCTGATAAACTGATTGATCAGGCCATTGAGCTTGACCCTGAAAACAAAAAAGCCGCTGATATCAAGAAGGCTCTGCAGGGTCATTTAAACGCTGCAAAATAAGAGGCCAGGCTGCAAACCCCAGGGCCAGCAACATGATTGCAAGGCCCAGATTATGCAACCAGCCGAACCCTTCGCTTACCAAAACATATTCAATCATGGTAAAATACTTCTGGGGCTCAAGCTTGAGCTGCTCAGTCTGTAATTCGTCAGCCCCGGCAGGTTTTGCCTCTCTGCTTAGAATCAATCGCGGCTTTAAAAGCTTCTGCCATAGAGAGCTCTCATCATAAAACCCTACTTCAAGGTAGCCATTGTCAAAAAGATCGCCACTGGGCCCCAGCAGAGCACCTGTTTGCAGCTTATTCAGCCCAAGAAAACCCAGATCATCGCCATCAAGCAGCAGCCCCTCATTCACCTGCTTTTCTTTCAGCAGTGTCTGGTTGGCCGTTACAAAGGTGGCGATGGGGCCGGTAAATACCCTGGTATTGTCTTTCAGGCGAAAGAAACCACCACCAAGGCGGGTCTGCTGCTTGTTGCCCGTAACCATGGTTGAAGCGCTGTACTTTACAATTTCTCTCTTTGCTTTATCTAACTGCACCGTTATTTTATCAAGCTTAACCAGCATGGGGGCCTGATCTGGGTTGGCCAGAACGGCAAAGACCCGCCCCGCAATAAAACTACCGAAGCGCCGCATGGTGTTCTGCCAGAGAGAAAGATTAACAGGTTGCTGCGCCCGTACCAGGGCAAAACGTTTTAAAAAAGCATCAACCAGCAAAGTGGTATTATTATAATAAAAAGCCTGTGACTTCAACATGGGAACCTGGCTGTTGAGCCGGCCCTCTTCAAGAGAAGCAAAGGCCTTTACCACCAGCAGCTCAGCATCAATCATCGCCTTCTTCTGTTCAGCACCTTGCAGGCCCGCAACCCGGTTGATCTGTCTGTCAACATTATAGAGAACCCCGGCCGGGTTAGTAAGATTACCTTCTTTCAGTGACTGCAACAGGGCCGGCATCTGCTTATACTTGAAACGTGCAGCTTCGCCCGCCGAGAGCATTAGAGTCTGTTCTTTATATGTCTGGTGGCGCAGTAATACACCCAGCAGCACTGTAAGTACACCGGCAGCAAATACAATCATTCCCAGCCGGTTTGCCTTACGTTTAATTTCGAAAAACACAAGCGCCGCCAGCAGAACCAGAGTAACCCCACCAGCAGCCAGCCCACTGTACCAGTTGATCAGATAGCTCTGCATCGCCTGCTCTATTGATTTAAAAAAGAACAGCTGAGCGACGGCCAGAACCAGTATAATCAACTTAAGAATCAGATTCATGAAGGCGAGAAGAGCACCTCTCTTTTCTCAGTCAATGTTTATTTCTTGTCAGACTTTTTGCAGTTCATAGAGAGGCACCATGGCTTTTGTGATTACGATTGACCAGGGCACAACTGGTTCACGTGTATTTATTATAGATGAAAAGGGGCAGGTGGTTTCGTCGGCTTATGAAGAGTTTACCCAGCATTTTCCCCGGCCGGGCTGGGTTGAGCATGATGTTGATGAAATCTGGGGCAGCCTTGAAAAGCTGATTGAAGAGGCCATAAACAAGGCCGGTGTAAAAGCCGAAGATACGGCCGGTATCGGCATCACCAACCAGCGAGAAACCACCGTTGTGTGGCAGAAGGGCAGCGCTAAACCGGTTCATCATGCCATCGTCTGGCAGTGCCGCCGTACTGCCCCCTATTGTCACGAGCTGAAGAAGCAGAACCTTGAGCAGAAGTTCAGAGAAAAAACCGGCCTGGTAATAGATGCCTATTTCTCAGGTACGAAAATTCGGTGGATATTAGAAAACGTTGAAGGGGCGCGCGCGCAGGCTGATGCAGGTGAGCTGCTCTTTGGCACCATCGATTCATATTTACTTTACAAACTCACCAGTGGCGACTCGCATAAAACAGATTACACCAATGCATCGCGTACTCTGATCTATAATATCCACAGCAAAAGCTGGGATGATGAACTTTTAAAGATTCTAAATATACCGGCCAGTATGCTGCCCGAAGTTCAGGCCTCGGCCTCTGACTTTGGTAAAACCCGCGGTCTCAAATGTCTGCCCGATGGCATTCCTGTTTATTCGATGGTGGGTGATCAGCAGAGTGCACTGTTCGGCCAGCTCTGCGTCGAACCGGGCCAGACCAAGAATACCTATGGCACCGGTTGTTTTATGCTGATGAACCTGGGCGACAAACCTCTCACCAGTGAACATGGTCTGGTTACCACTCTGGCCTGTGATGCCAAAGGTGGCCCTGTGTACTGCCTTGAAGGTTCGGTCTTCATTGCTGGTGCAGTGGTGCAGTACCTGCGTGATTCTCTTGGCTTCTTTCAAAAGGCCGAAGAATCTGAAACTCTGGCCAAATCTGTTTCGGTCGAAGATGACGGCGTAGTGTTCGTACCAGCCTTTGCCGGCCTGGGCGCCCCTTACTGGGATCAAGACGCTAGAGGTGCCATTTTCGGTCTAACCCGTGATACCACCCCGGCCCAGATTACCCGGGCTGCACTCAAGTCAATCGCGCTGCAGTCATATGATCTGCAAAAAGCAATGGAAGCTGACAGCAACCTCAAGCTCGAAGCCCTGGCTGTCGACGGTGGCGCAACCAAGAATGCCTACCTGATGGAATACCAGGCCGGGCTGCTGGGTGTGCCAGTACATGTACCCAAGAACATTGAAACAACTGTTCTGGGTGCAGCCTATCTATGTGGCCTCAAGGCCGGCATATGGAAGTCAATCGATGAATTAAAAGATATTAATCCAATGGCAGCCACTTATCATCCCCATTCACTGAGCGATGAGAAGCGTGAGCGCGAGCTTGGCCTGTGGGCCGATGCCATTAAGAAAGTGCTAACGACCTGATTTGATCTGCCAGTCGGCTCAACCCCTGGCCCCTGAAATATCGGGGCCATAGATTGCTGCTCAGAAGCTTCATGGTCAGTTGAGAAAGCTGCCTGTGGTAATCACCGATATCATATAAAACAATTTCTTTGCCCAGATAGAGTGCCTCAAAAAAGGTCTGCCCAAAATAGGTGACCACCCGGGTGGCATCAAGCAGCTGTCGCTGCCTGAGAGATAAAAACCCTTCGGCAATAAAGACTCTCTGGCCCGGGGGCAGCCATAAATAATCACCGGGGGCCACCTCTGGCCGCCTTGCCCCTGCATAGTATACCCGGGCCCGGTGACTCAGGTTGGGCCGGCTGCTGAATTGATCAGGTAGAATAATATTCTGCAGCGATAACAGAGCCTCAGCATGGGGCATAGTTAAATTTGGCAGGCAATACCAGTTGGCCCGGGCCTGCCGCGCCCCCTGGCCCAGATTATCAATGGCCAGGCGGTTCTGCCCCGCCCATTCAGGAAAGGCCTCATCACGCTGATCAAGCACATACACTCTGGCCGTAATCGGGGCTGCTGTGTTTTGGCACAGAACTGTCGAGAGGCCAGCAGCCAGAAGCTTCTTCTCGACTGCCCGCATGCGGCTGAGATGGCCGGCCCCAATCACAGCAGGTTCAGCCGTAATCAGGCAGACATCATAAGCCATTAGAACCTGCGCTGGCGAACATGCTGATTATCAGCCAGAAAGGCTGTATCTTTTTTAAAAAGCTGGTAAACATCAAGTGAATCAAATTCTTCTTTGTCTAATTCTGAAAAGTATTTGAAAACTTTACGGGCCAGAGCAAGATCGTCTGGGGTATCAACAGTTAATCTTACCTGATCAGTGATATCTTCATCAAGGGGGTCGATAAAATCGAAATTATAGCTCTGGCGGTGTTCTTTAAGATAAATCGAAACATGTTCACGGTGGTGCGGTAAAAGTTCAAACTGCAACTGGGCCCGCAGGGCCCCGACTCTAATAGCTTCATAACCCATACCAAGGGGCACCCCCTTTAAATAGGCAAGGTCGGGCTGCTTGGCTGCAAGCAATTGTTTGAGCTGGTGAAACGCGGCCATGTCAATAAAGGGGTTATCACCAGTGCAGCGAACCACATAATCGCCCTCACCCAGTTCACTGGCTGCTGCCACATAGCGCGAAAGTACATCTTCTTCATGGCCCTTCTGGGTGGGCAGGCCCAGTGAGTCTAAATAATCGTACAGACCCGTATCAGCCTCATCGGCAATGGCAAACAGCAGATTCTCACCGACATTCTGTATACGCTTTGCGATATGTTCAACCAGAGACAGGCTGCCTATTTTCTCAAGCACCTTGCCTGGCAAACGCTCAGAGCCGACTCTTGCTTGAATAACAAATAAACACTGCATCGATTTGGCGGTTAAAAATTAAAGGTAAAATACTCGTCGCAGTTGGCACAATCTGGGCTCTTGGCCAGCTTATTCTGCAGATTATCTTTGAAAAATATTTCACCTTTTTGCCATATCTCGGCAAGAGATTGTGATCTGATATTGCCCCTTGGGGCCTGATTGCTGATATCTTGTTTACAGAAGCTTACATCGCCATCAGCTCTGATGAACATATCACGCCGCAAATGCCAGCAAAAGTAGCGCTCAAGCGGGGTCATATCAGAGACACGACGCTCGGGCATAAGATCAATGTAACGGTTGTATTTCTGCAGCAGAAAAGAGAAGCCAAGGCCATCGGCCAGATCATAAAGCAGATCAACCTCGGTTTCGTTTTCTAAAACCTTAAGCACTTGCAGGTAAGTTCTTTTGAGCAGCTTCTCGTCGCGCTTTTTCAACTGGTTTGACCAGCTTGAAAGGTTCGCTTTTACTTTTGCAAGGTTTTCGGCTGGGCAGCCATGTATAGTTGAATAATTCTCAAGGCTGTTAAAATTGATAATGATGGTGACTTTTGCGAAGCTCTTATGTTCAATCAGCCTTTCAAGTTTGTTCAGATAAAACCCATTAGTTTCGATGATCAACTGCTTCAGTGGTTCAGCCTCTAAAAATTTCTCACAGATACTGAGTATGTCATCATGCTGCAGAGGTTCACCCATACCCCCAAGGGTCACAGTGGCATCGTCGAGGCTATTTGCAAGAAAGTCGGTGACCAGCTTTATATCAGCAAGGCTGAGTTGATTGGCAGCGACCTCGGTAAACTGCCTGGGGCAGAAATCGCACTTGTATTCACATTCAGAAATAGGTTCTATCTCGAGATAAGAGGGCCCGCTATATACCAGCCCGGGGTCTTTCTCAAGAGCAGGCAGAAGTTTCTGGTAAAGACCCGCATCGCTACCTACTGCGCTGAAAAAGCGGTTTGTTTCAACCAGCGACCGTTTATTTCGGCAACTGAAATCAAGGCGATGCAGCCGCAGATCTGGCTCTTCATAATGAATCTCAACGTGAAACTTGCTGAGGTTTTTTTCGATATAACCTGCAAAGGCAGCCACCGCCTCATGGGCCACATCAGAGTTGCCAAGCTCTTTGGCCGTCACCACCTGGTTACCGAAGAATACCGGGCACAAACCAGCGGGCAGGTTTTCACCGAAACTGTAATCAGCATCATATTTTTTATGGGTCTCAAACAGCGAGCGACTTAGATCAGGGTCAAGTAAGGGTTGTATTGAAGAAATATAGATAATGTTTTTAAAACCTTTCTGCAATAGCTGGTTAACCAGCTCGAAATCACCGGTAAAGTCAAGTTTCTCTGCAGAAGACTGCTGAAAGTCTTTGAGAAGATTCTCATCTTCAAACGAAAAAAATAAAGACACGTTTTCATAAAGCGAAAGCTTACTGTCAAAGGCGCCCAGCATGGCCCTACACTGCTCTGCTTCAACGGGTAGTTTACCTGCAAGACCCTGTTGCCAGAGCCCAGCCGTATGCTTATCAATGTGAACTAATAATGCGTTTTCAGAGCTCTGACCCATTAGAGCTCTTGGTATTTATCAAGAAAAACATTCACTGAAACACGTCTACGCTGCTGTTTGACCCATTGAGCAAACGCTGCTTCTTCGTTCTGTGCATATAGTTTAGCCCTGACAATTTCATAAACATCATCTATGGGTACGGCCTTGCGTGATTCAACTTTTGCAAAATAGCAGGCACCGTCACCGTTAAAACGCTGGGTCATGGTGCCGGTGCGGGTGTTGTTCACAGCCCCGGCCAGAATCGGGTCAATACCGGCTAACTCATGCAGGTGCTGCCAGCCAAGCAGACCACCTCTACCTTTGCTGCCATGATCAGAGTATTTTTTAGCGGCGCCGGCAAAATTACGGCGGGCCATGGCATGAGCACTGCGACAGAGCTTGCTTACCCGGTATTCATCTTTGGTGTTACCCTTTTTGTAGCGCATACGAACCATGCGTACCAGCACCTTGGGGGGAAATTCTCTTTTGCCCCTGATTTTGTAATATTCTTGTATCTGGCTGGGTGTAGGGTTAGGAACACTCACCCGCAGCTGCACAACCTGTTGGGTTTTCAGACGCCGCTTGGTCTCACGTTTATAATCACCTGGTCGCAGCCGGGTTCGCTGATAGATAAGATTCCAGTAAGTTTTTTCGTTCTTAATGCCCATGCGCCCCATTTCTTTTTTAATATGGTTTTCAACCCGCTCTTGAGAAACCGTAACAGATTCTTGCTGGGCGATAAAATCAACAATGGCACGGCTGATTAACAGATCTAATACCTGGCTCTTTATATCTCGTTTATCTTTACGCCAACCCCGTCGCTTCTTCAGGGCTGTGGTTTCATTAGTAAGATGAAAATTGGGTGTGGG
>CAZHLC010000074.1:0-10337 GCA_964532545.1 uncultured Leptospiraceae bacterium
CCACATACTCTGCCGGGGGTACAACCTGGTTGCCTGCCAGGGTGATGTGTTTTTTGTTGGTGGTAAGTTCAATGCCAAGCCACTGCATGATGTTTTCAGTATGATCACGTGAAGGTTTGTGCTGGGTAATCTCGGCCGGGCAGCCAGAGGCCAGGGCCGCCAGCAGCAGGGCCGACTTAACCTGGGCAGACCCCAGTACTTCTTGCCAGTCGAAAGCCGCAAGGGCCGCACCGTTTACAGTTATGGGAAGTTTATCGCCGGTTGAAAATGAAGCACCAAGTTCAGTCAAAGGTGCGGTGATGCGCCGCATGTCGCGGCTGCGCAGACTCTCGTCACCGGTAATGGTAGCAGTAAAACCCTTAAGGCCAGAGAAGAGACCAAGTAGCAGACGGGCACCGGTGCCTGAGTTGCCTACATCAAGCTCAGCAGCCGGTGCCTGCAGCTTTTTTAAACCGTTAGATTCAACGGTTACATCTGTACCGTCGCGCTCAACCCTGACCCCGGCCTGCTTAAATGCTTTAAGGGTGTTTAAGGTATCTTCGGCGGTGAGAAAGTTTGTAATGGTTGAGCGGCCGGCAGCTAGGCTGGCAAAGATGGCTGCCCGGTGTGACATTGATTTGTCACCCGGCAAAGAGATGGTTGCCCCGACTTTCATGTTTTTCTGGGGTCGATAATTTTCTGGCGAATCTCAGCTGATTGTTCGAATATTTCGGCTATGGGTAGAACACCTTTTTCTAGAGCGAAGATCCAGTCTTTGATGAGTAGCTCTAAGCCCTTCAGATAATTTTTTACTTCTTTATGATTTGAGTCAATAATACCAGCCCAGAGATCAGGGTTGCTGCCGGCTACCCTGGTGATATCACGAAAGCTGCCCCCGGCCGGTGTGGTGGGCACATCATAAACTTCGGGTATATCATTGAGCATGTGTGAAACCATACAAGAAACCAGATGCAGGCCGTGACTGAGGTAGGCGGCCCATTTATCATGGTCTTGGTAAGACACCTGAAAAGGGTAAGCCCCTACTTCTTGCCACATGGCCTTGATATCTTCTACGGCCTGATTATAGGTCTGTTCATCAAGAAGCTTGGCCATGTTTTCTGATGGGGTTACGTAGATGGTGGCTTTTTCAAACAGGTCTAGTTTTGCATTTGAAGGGCCAGTGAGATCGCTGCCAGCCATGGGGTGAGAGCCAATAAAAAGAAGAGGGTCGATCTGTTTATCAATGTAGGTCATCAGGTCTGTTTTGGTTGAAGCCATGTCAGTGATCCACACATGTTTGGGCAGGGCCTGATCTTTTATGAGTTCAATGATTTCAAAAACCTGCTCAACCGGGGTACCAATAATAATGCCGTCTGATGACTTTAAAACTTCCCAAAAAGATGAGTCTTTGGTGAGAAACACATCGGCGAAGCCAAGGTCATTTAAGATTTTCTGACTTTTTTCTGAACGAACGGTGCCACTGACAGAGTGACCGTTTTTTTTAAGGGCCAGCGCCAGCGAAGTGCCCAGAAGACCCAGACCCCAGATAAAGTATTTCTTGGCCACGAATGAAACTTTAATTTTGAAACGGCCTGTAAACTACAAAGTTTCACGAATGAAAGGGCCCGGATTCTGGTGTACTTCGAATTTCTGACCAGGCCTGGGGTTTTTCAGTTTTATTTCATAGTGAACATGGGGCCCGGTAGCATTACCGGTGCGGCCCAGCAGGGCAATTTTATGCCCACGTTTCACCCGCTGGTTTTCGGTCACCAGCAATTTCGAGCAGTGGGCATAGACCGATATAAAACCGTGTTTATGTAGCAGCTTTACCCGCAGGCCGAGACCACCTTCGCCCCCGCCGGCCAGCAACACCCGGCCATCGGCTGTCGCATAAATCGGGGTACCATGGGCAGTGGCAAAGTCATAGCCTGTGTGAAACTCTTTGGCCAGTGAAAATGAACTAGAGCGTGCGCCATAGCTCGATGAAATGTAACCACTTTTGACCGGCCAACCGAGGGGCAGGGCCTGTAGAGCCCGCTCACGGGTAATAAGAAAATCAAGAGCGTGCTTGAGGGGTTTGACTGCATGAGTCAGTTGGTAGCTTAGAATTTTGTCTGGTGGAATCTCTGTGGTTTTGAGAACCGGCAACTCTTCTGACCAGACTTTATCGTAAAATTTCTGGCCGCGTTGGCGTAACATTTTGATTTTTTCAACCAGCTTTTGCTGGTTGTGGTCAAAGTGCCAGATTTTATTGTTCCACCCCCTGGCCTGCTCAAGAACAAAATCACGTTCGACCAGAAAATTATTCAGACTGAAAAAAGAAATAAGTGCCAGCAGAGTAATGCCCAGCAGCAGCCCGAGGCTGAAGTAAAGCAGGCGAAAATTCAATCTGATTTTCAGTACATGCTTTTTGTTATGGGGCACCAGCATCATGGTCATGCCATCATTGGCCCTGCGGTTAGGGCGTTTTCTGGTGCGGTAATCAGCCGGGGCTGCCATAGATTTAGCGGGGTCGCTGTTCTCTGTGAGGCGGCAAGGCTTTTTCTATACCATTTTCTATCAGGTCTGCGAGGTGATAATGTCTGAGCTGAGACTCTTCCAGTTTGCGGTGGTATTTTTGTCATTCAGGTCATGCACCCCGTTGAGTTTCTGTATTTTACGCTGAATATCTAAACGGGTGACAACACCCACCAGCTCGTCATCATCAACCACAGGCAGTCTTCTGAATTCGTGGTCTAGAAAAACCTGGGCTGCGGTTACAATATCGTTAGTGCTCGAAACGGTCACCACGTTGCGGGTCATGTAGTCGGCCACAGTTGCGCCTACAGATTTGTGATAGGCGTTTACCAGAAAGTTTTTAAGACAATCTTTTTCAGAAAGAATGCCCACCAGACGGCGCTCTTCAACCACCGGGGCCCCGGTTCTTTTTTCTTTTACCATTAAGTCAGTCGCCTGTTGAATCGACATTTCAGGCGTCAGGGCAGTGAAGTGAAGATCTATCACGTCACGAATCAAAGGCCAATTTTGCATACGAAGTCTCCTTTTTTTTTTATCTTTATGTGTTTTAGAACTAGCAGTTGTAAGACGGTCTGGATACGAAAAAAAATCGAATTAGATCAGAAGCCTAGAGTAGCAGAGAATCAGATGCAGGTCAAACATTTTTCATTTTAAGAGTTAAAATAGCTTGATTTTGCAGCTAAATCTGTGGTTTAAGCGCTTCTTTGAAACGGGCAGGGCTGATATTTCTGTTTTTTTATGCGGGGCTCTGGGCAGCGCCGGTAGAGTGGGGCGGCGAGGCCAGCCTGGGCGTTGGGGTGCTTTCAGCCACTGAAGAGCAGATTTTTATTCGCGATGAGTCAAACAGCTCTGCACCCGAATCAGCGGCCACCGTTAATGGCAGTCGTACCAAGGTTCTTTTAAACTTAGAGGCCTATTATCAGAACTTTGCAATTCAGCTGCAGCCACAGTTTTACCTGGCCAATAAGGGTGAGTATAACTTTCGTACAGGCAATGTTGATTCGATTGAAGCCCGGCAGAATTTTGAGTTTTCGAGTATCTCTGATTTCAGCACCCTTTTAAAGTACCGTGTTTTTGCCTATGGGCAGAGACCTATTTTCACCTTGAACTTTGGCTATAAGGTTCGTTCGGCCAATGGTTTCGATGTGGTCACTTCACCCTACAACGGGTTAGCCAGTGAGACGACTAACAACTATTTTCTTTTAGGTTTTTCTCTTGAGCCAATTCTATACACGTTTGGTCGTTTCGAGCTTACCCTGCCAGTCAACTTTGTATTTGGCCCAGGTCACCGCAGTGGTTCACATCTGCTGGCCGCCTTTACCGAAGATGACCAGTTTATGGCAGCGTTTGATCTTGGGCTGCGGGTAAGCTATGAACCACGGGGCCCTTTTTTATATGTTCAAGGCAGTTTCTCTGGTTACATGCAGCCCTATGGTTCAGTTTACAAGCGAACCGAACTCAGCAGCGTCGAGAACTACCTGGTGGTAGGCGCGGGTTATTTTTATCGTGATACGGTGTTTAACCAGGTTCGATGAAAAAAATCATTATCATTCTGCTATTTGTATGTATGGGTTGTGCCAGCAAGCAGGTGGGCGACCTGAACAGTCTTGACTACGAACAACTTGCTCTGGGTATCAATCAGAATTTGAAGCAAGAGCATTTCGAGTTCTATCATGACCATAACCCTCCGAGGCTCAAAATCTCAATGCAGATTAACGAAACTCTGCTGATGCAGGTTTATATTCCCCCTGCCACAATCGTGTACCGTCTTAAGGTGCAACCAGATGGCCGGTTTACCTATAAGTTACGTAAAGGTGGGCCGGCTTCTTATGTTGAGATCTGTAAAAACAAGCTGTCGAAACTGCGCGTTGAACCTGCCTGGCTGGCGCAGCTGAACCAGGCAGCCCTGATTGATCTGGCATTTAACTTCGGGGTAGAAACCCAGTGAGAACCCTGCTACTGTCACTGTTCTGTACCGGCTCTCTGTTTGCCGAAGCGCCGGTATCGGTAAGTGGCAGAGTTACCTTTAAAAACAAACCCCTGGTGGCAGCATCAGTTGGTTTGAAAGAGCTGAATCTCAGCGTGCAGACAGACCGTGGGGGCAACTTCACCATTGCCCCGGTAAAACCGGGCCGCTATACCCTGCAGGTCACCCACCCCCAGGCACATATTCGCAGCTATGCCATCAGGGTGCGCCGCAATTTTTATATTGAAATCAGCCTCAAAGAAGAAGCCTATCTTGAACGCATTGAAAGCCGTAAGGGCCTGGCGCCCATACCGCCTGGGGCCAGCTTTGATAATGGCGGGGTCGTGTCGAACGCCATATCGGTTCTGGGCTTCTCGCCCAACTATTTTACCATGCTGCCGGGGGTCAGCAAGGGGGTGGTATTTTTTGAGAACCCCATTGTCAGATCACAAGACCCGTCTTTGAACAGCTATTCGCTTAACGGGCTGGTGCTTGATAACGCCTTTCATCTGTTTGGCATTTTTGCCGGGGTCAACCATCATCGTATTGACGGTGTCAAAGTGAGCCGTGGGGTGATTGAGCTTGATGAAAGAGACCTGCAGGGGGCCGGGCGCATTGATTATTCGCTCGAGGCTAACCCCCGGGGGTCTAACCGGGCTGAACTGGGCTTAACCATTACCCAGCTTAATGGTAGGCTTGATTATATCATCAGCCCCGACCTTTATGGCAGTATCAGTCTGCGCCGCACTTATGCTGACCTTCTGGTGGTGCAAGAGCAGGGTGATTCAACTGCCTATATGCTTGATTTTCAGGGCCACAATGTGTGGCAGATACAGCCCCGCCATCGGTTGCGCCTTGTCTACTACGGCCTGCAAGATAAGCTTGAACTGTCGGCTGCAGACTCTTCTACCTTCGAAGGTAATCTTGAGCTGGCGAACTTTGCGCAGAACCTCAGCTACGATTATGAACTGCAGAAGAAGCAAATTGTACAGGTCGACCTGAGATATCGTTATGCAAAAAAAGAAATTTCGATTTTTGATAACAGTCTGCTCGAGCGTAATCACCTGGTCAATGTAGCGCCACGTTTTCATTATGAGTTCTCACCCTTTCAACTGCTTACTCTGGGGGTAGACGCCTTTGTTGAGAATAGACGCGCTGGTTTTTCTTCGACCACAGATATTTTCAGCTTAGATCTGCCCGCTGGGCTCAGCCTGCCATCTCTCAGCTATAACAGCGACACTGTAGTTAACAATGGGCTGCTGGTTGGCTACCGGGCACGCTTTGGGCGGCTGCATTTGAATAACAGCGCACGCTTTGATCGTTATAACGATTTAAAAAAGAATACGGTTTCACTGGCCAGCCAGGCAAGTTATGCCATTACAGAAAAATGGGCTGCCTTTGCGGGTGCTGGGCTTTACCATAAGAGACCAGACACCCTCGAGCTTACTGGGGGCCCCAGGGTGGCGGCCCTCTCACCTGAGCAGGCCCTTAAGGCTGAGGGTGGGGCCAGCTTCAGGCAGGGGCGCCTGCAGTTAAAGGGGTCGCTGTTTTATCTGGGGTGGCGTAATCTGATAAAAGTTGCCCCCTTTGTGGCTGACGACTATGAAGCCTCGGGGCTTTATCAAAACAATGGTCGCGCAGATGCGGTGGGCGCTGAGTTCTCGGCGCTGTACAAAGTGGCTAAGCTATACCTCAGAGCAGGCTACACTTTTCAAACCTATAAAAGTGGCAGTGCCTTTGCCAGCTACCACCGCCCCCACATCTTTAACAGTGCCTTGATCTATTATTTTAAACAATCTACCCTGACCTCACAGCTGAGAGTCTGGTCAAATGTACGCAGCCTTGTGGGCAAAAAAAATGATATGATGAACCCCATTACCCAGCTTGATTTACGCTACGATTATCGGTTCAGCCAGAGCTTCAGTGCCTACATTGAGGGTGGGCAATTATTGAACCCGGTTTATCTGGCAGCAAAGGGTGAGCGCCGCGAATACTTTGATGAGGGAACCTTCAGTCAGGTTATCTTTGGTGCGGCCGAAGACAATGATGCAACCCGCGATTTGCCCTTTCATTTGAGTTTTGGTGTGCAGGTATTAATATAATGAAGAAACTCATCTTGTTATTGCTTTTTTCGGCAATCTGGGCCCGGCCCATACCTGATGACTTCATGACCAGCGAGCGGCTAAAACAATACCAGGCCGATCTGGGGCGGCGCTTCTCGCTAAACCCGGGCAATCGAACCGTTGGCCGAAAGCTGATTCAAGCTGCTAGTTTGAATGCTGATTTTAACACCGCCCTGCAGACTACCCGAAAACTTTTTAAGGGTGCCGATCAGAGCGAACTCAAACAATTAAAATTTACTGAGATTAGAACCCTGCGTTATGCTCATCGTATAAATGAGCTGCTGCCTCTGCTAGATCTGTTTCTCAAAGAATATGGTGGTACCGCTGAAGCAAAGCAGCTTTCAGCCAGATATGATATCATTAAACGCTCAGCAGCTTTGAAAAAAGCACAGCTCAATTATCAAGATTTTGACACTGGCAAGGTTCAACCTGCCACAGCCTATGCCCTGATGGCCCCGAATCTGGTTTTTGTGCGCTCACACAGCAGGGCACAGCTTGTTAAAGTGGGCCAGCAGAAGGCCAGCCTGGTCGATTATGGGTTGCCTACAGATTTGAAATCAGCCCAGGACCTTGAGATTTTTCACAAAGAAAAAGATTCGCCCTATGCCTACAAGCGCAGCGATGACACATATCTGGTTGCAGGCCAGAGCAAGTATGAAATCGAGATTTTAACAGACAACAATTGTGATTTTCCCGGGTTTTCGCCCTGGTACCATTATGTGATTGCGGCCTGCCGCACAGACAACCAGTTTGATTTAAAAGTTTTTATGCGCCAGAATGAACGCTGGCAGGCCGCAGATATACGATCTCTGAAAGAAATCAACACCCAGTTTGACGAAATCTCACCACGCATTTCGGCCGATGGTCGCTGGCTGTTCTTTGCTTCAAATGGTCACCCGGGTTTTGCGGGCTTTGACATCTATGCCAGCCAGATCAGCTATAAGGATGGTGCCCTGGTTCTAGCAAAGCCTCTGAATCTCAGCAAAATGAACAGTTTCTATAACGATAAACTTCCCCTGCAGATCTGGCCAGGCAGATCGCCTGTTTACGGTCGCCTTTATGCTGGTCGCATAGTTATGCACAGATTTTTACAAGACCTTACAGCCCGCCCCGGGCCCACAGTGTCATTTCGTATTAATGTAGTTAACCGGCAGCAAAAACCACTGCCATTTTCAATTCTGTTAACTGCCAAATCGTTTGATCACCGCCCCGGGTTTTCGTTTTCGGGTGAGGGCCGCTCAACCTGGTATCATCTGCAAGAGCAGGCCAGTTATCAGTTAAGAGTACAATCGCCGGGTTTCTTCTACCGTATAGTGAATGTAGATATTTCGAAAGAAGCCATCAGTGGTGTTTTAGAAAAGAAAATCATATTGCAACCGATTCTGGCTGGCAAATCGATTCTGGCCGGGGGAATTCTTTTCGCCAGGCGCAGTGCCGCCCTGGCACCAGCGGCCCGCAGTGAGGTCGAGGCTATCTACCGTCTGTTGCAGCAGAACCCGGGTTTGAAAGTTCTCATCGAAGGCCATACCGACAACCGGGGTGGGGTTGAGTACAATCAAAAGTTATCTGAGCAGCGGGCGAGTTCTGTGCGCGCTGCCTTAATCAAAAAGGGTATCAAAGCTGAGCGCTTAAAAGCCAGGGGCTTTGGTCAAATGCGGCCCATTGCAACCAATGACACCGATGCCGGGCGCTCAAAGAACCGACGTATCGATGTCAAAGCCATCTCAGTAAAATAATCAACCTTCTTCAGCAGGCTCAACCGGTGCGTTTTCAGGTGAATCAAATTTACCCTCTTCATAGGCAATGATGTCTTTGCGGGTAAATACTGCGGTTTTAGCCGCCAGGTCATAGAGTGTCTGTTTCTCTTTACCAAAGACCATCAGGCTGCCGCCGAACTGAATGGCCAGGGCCACGCCTATGATCACGCGGCCTACATCATCAGAAGCCCCAAGGGCGGCGGCGATAATGCCTGCAAACAGCCACAGCTGTTTTATTACGAAGCGTAATAGTCGCTGCCAGAAGGTTGAAGGGCTACAATCGAAGTTGCGAATGCGCAGGCCCACAATTCGTTTACCAAGAGCTGCCTCGGTAATCACTTCAAGGCCAACCAGAATGAACCAGCCCAGCAGCCAGATGAGCACCCCCAGCCCAGTGATCAGGGGCAGCGCTTCTGGGCCTACCAGAACAGAGAGTATCAGGCCCACCACGAAGGCGCCCCCCACGAAAACAAAGCCGGCCACGCTGTTGATTACTACATCTAACAAGTGCGCCCCGAAGCGTTCACCAAAGCCGATTCGTTTATCATTCATACGTTGTTCTTTAGCACTTTGAGACCCGGGCAAGCTATAATTCGATTGCAGTGCTGCACTTCAGGCAGTTATTTCTTTACAGATTGTGAAAAAATCGATCTCAGCACAATATGACCACCCGCCTTTTCTCTGCCGAATTTGCCGGAACCTTTGCCCTGGTTTTTGCCGGCACTGGTGCTATTATCATAAACTCACAATTTAACGGCGTAATTACCCATGTAGGTATTGCCCTGACTTTCGGGCTGGTGATTATGACCATGATCTATGCCTTTGGCAGCGTCTCAGGGGCCCACTTTAACCCTGCGGTGACTCTTGGTTTCTGGGTGGCCAAACAGATTCGGCTGAAAGAAACTCTGCCCTATTTTGCAGCACAGACCAGTGGTGCGCTGGCGGCCAGCCTTCTGCTGCGCTTTATGTTTCCTGAAAGTGAAGATCTGGGGGGCACCTCATATGAATCACTGCGGCTGGCCTTTGTTTTTGAGATCATTCTGACTTTCTTTTTGATGACGGTGATTCTCAGTGTAACTACAGGAAAATCAACCTCAAGCAACCTGGCAGGCCTGGCCATTGGCTCAACTGTAGCATTCTGTGCTATGTTTGGCGGCCCTGTTTCTGGTGCCTCGATGAACCCGGCCCGCTCACTGGGGCCGGCCCTGGTCTCGCTTAATTTAGATCAATTATGGATGTATTTTCTGGCACCGGGCATTGGCGCCCTGCTGGCCGTGGGCGTCTGCAAAATTTCACATAAAAAAGACTGCTGCCAGAGTTGTGATTAGGCTTCTTGCTCAGCCGGTTCTCTGAATAGAAACAGATAGAGCCCTGTCAGTATCAACACCAGATTGCCCAGGCCCAGAATGCCGGCGGCATCCCAAGCTACTGAGGCTTTGTGGCCAACGAGGTCATGCCAGTTGCCACCATAGGCGACGAAAGCTATAACTAAACCAAGCAAATTGAGCCTATTGTTATTCTCAAATAGATGCAGCAATAGAAAGGCAATCAGGGGCATCGACCATAGAAAGTGTTCAGAGTCAGTTAATACCAACATGGGAATAGTTGCCAGTATTAAGTAGCCCTGCATTAAAAAAGCTTTCTGCCAGAAGGTTTCACGAGCATCAACAGTCAAGGTCGCAGCCCGGCGAAATAGTACTACCTGAAGCACAACGAAGGCCAGCCCCAGTAAGCCCAGTATTGCCAGCGCACCCTTCAATGAATTCTCTTCGAGAGCAAGCAGGTCATAGACGTAGCGATAAAGGGTATGATTGCTGTTGACTAACAGTTTAGTACTGTTATGGGCGGTCATTGACTGGTACCAATCAGCCGTAAGGCCCAGCCCCTGGTTCCAACCCAGAAAAAGCATCGGTAGTAACAGCAGTACCATGATGGTCAGGCCGCAAACCATGGCTGCTTTAAACTTGCGTGCTGCAAAATAAAAAACAAAGAAGA
>CAZHLC010000075.1:0-10237 GCA_964532545.1 uncultured Leptospiraceae bacterium
ATTGGGGCAGGGCTTTGAACATATCACCATATAGCTGAGTAAAGTCGCAGAGCTCATCGGCCTGCTCTTCTGAGAATATTTTCTTATTCTGGTAGTGCTCATTGGCAAACTGTAGATTTTTGCTGTTTACCCAGCCGGCTTCAATAAAGCCCCTGGTCTTGCGGCTGCAACGACAGGGGTTGCTTTTATTCACCAGACCACATTTGTTATTCATAAAATTGTAAAGATCTCGCCGGGCCCGACTGAGCTTCTGCCTGAAATTTGCCGGGCTGATTTCACAAATAGCGCCACCGGCCTGATGATCAACACCCAGAATATCACCAAGCACATAGATCAGCCGCTGTGAGCGCTCAAGGCAGAGCAGCATACCCAGCATACAGCCAGCATTGGCTTCTTTGACCAGCAGTTCTTCTTCAGGTGAAAGGTTGCCCATCTCACGCGAGGGTATGTCATCAAGGGCCTGCCCGTATTCTTCAAAAGATTGGGTAACTTTTTCAAGGCGACCCGGTTTCATATCGAACAGGGCATTACGCAGAATGGTATAAACCCAGGTGGTAAAGGCGGCCTTCTTCTCATCAAAACTGCCCAGATTGGTGATCACCTTGATCATAACTTCTTGCGTCAGGTCTTCGGCTTCTTCTGGGCAGAGCACCAGGCGCAGAGCCGCGTTATAGGTATAGCGACGCAAATGCTGGCATAGGGTTTCAAGTGCAGTGCGCTCGCCCTGCAAGGCCGAGTGGGCCAGTTTGGCCCACTCTATTTTCTGCTGCCCCAGGGCAGAGACCGGCTTGTTTAGAACCTTATTCATGAACCGGCCCGCCCCACGATATTCACATGGCTCATCGAGATTGATTTTTCATCGAACAGTTGAAACACCGGGCCACAGATTTTACTGCTCATGGCTTTTTCTGCGGCTGCTTTTGCCGCCTTCATATCGGCCCAGCGCACCACATCAACCCAGCTGCCATCATCGCTTAGGCCAAACTCACGCCCCAGAAAGCCCGGCTGCGCTTCAGCAAATTCGTTTAATATGTTCAGACCTGTCTTCATCTGGTTTTCAGACACACCCGGTTTAGCCTTTACAGTGGCAATTTCTACCACGTAATCAGCCGGGGCCGGTTTCTGACAGAACAAAGCAGCCAGAGACAGCATTAAAACACAAACAACTTTTTTCATATTGTACCTCACTATTTTTTCTTTAAACAGTGATACTGCTTTTTGGGCCAGGTGTGACAGTTGTGCGAAAAAAAATCAAAATTCTTTATGGGCCCTGACGGCTTGTTTGGCTGCCCGCAGGCCAGAAAGATAGGCGCCGTGCACTGTACCCCTGAATTTGCTGCTGGTATGTTCACCTGCAAAATAAAGAGCCTTGCCCACAGGTTTGCCCAGGGCCTTGAAATGTTTGCGGGTGGCACCCACTTTGTTATAGCTGTAGGCCCCGTAGCTGAACCGGTCTTGACGCCAACGGGTTACGATAATCTGTTTTGGCCGGGGCGCCTTACCAAACATCGTTTTTAAATTTTTACTGATCTCAGTCACAATCTGGGTATCTGATTGTGTTTCAATTTTATCTGCGTAGTTGCCAAAACCAAAAGTCACCAGGGCGTTGACCCTGCTGAAGGTACGGCAATTCATAAAGTAGTTATATTTGCCTTTTTCTTTTGAGGTGTAGCCAAAGTACTGGGTCTTTACCGGCCAGAATGGTTTATCATAGATTAAGAAGACCTTGTTAACGTTGCCCATACCGACTTTGCCTATGGCCTTGCGTTTTTTGCCAGGTAGAGGCGGGTCAAACTTGATTGAACCTTTTTTCAAAACTCCCAGGGGTACAGTGACTATGGCAGCATAGGCCTCAAAGTTACCGCGGTTGGTCGCGACTTCGACACCGTCTGAACCATACTCGATGCTTTTCACAATATGCTTCAGCCTGATATCAAGGCCCTTAGCCAGGGGGTTTAAAATCTTATCATAACCATTGGTGAAAATAACATCTTTGCCCCGGTACTCTTCGTCATCGTCGTAGTACCAGGCAGACATTTTTTCGATGGGCCCACCAAAATCAAATTCGCCATAGGCCGATAGAAAATACCTGTTTAAATCATTGTTATTGGCCGCCCCATCTACTTTTTTGAGGGCCTCTGCCAGCGATGTGTCTTGGTCGAAGTCTTCAGCATAGGCACTGACTTTGCGTAATAGCTTCGCATATTTTTTCTCGGCCCGGGTTAACTGCTGGTCAGTCAGTGGTTTACCTTTGCCATCATAAACCTGCATGCTGTCATCATCGGTTACATAGAACTTACCACCACCACGACGTGCGACTCTGGTAATGGGGTTGCCTTTTGGCTTATGCACCCAGCCCGCGCCCATTTCAAGGGGCAGCCCCTTGAAACGGCGGGTATAAATGCGGCCACCAATGCGGTTACGGGCCTCAAGCACTACTACCCCAGCCCCCTGCTTCTTAAGGTGGGCCGCGGCCGCAAGCCCTGAGATGCCGGCGCCAATCACCAGCACATCGACATCAGCAACGGGCTTTGGGTAGGCACTCTGAATGAATATTACAGAGAAAACAACAATTGCGCAACGAAATAACATAACCTGAAGGGCATTTCAACCAGCTGAAAAGTAAAGCGAATCTTATTCACCAATGTGGAAAACACCCAGGAAAAAATGTGGAAAAACCCCGGTTTTTTTCAGCCCTGTTCTTGACGGCCTATCAGCATTATACTTTGTCATAGCGACATAATTTATCATGGCCAATGAGCAGCAAAAAAACGGCTGTCGCTACTGCGGCGCCAGCGAATCGCCCTGTAACGAAGAAGGCTTTGTGCACGTCATTTCTTCGCGCAAAAAAAATATATCTTATGTAGAGCTCTGCCCCAAACTTCTGCAGATACAGAAGTGCGACGGTACCCCACCCTACTTCTTCTTCGATGAGCAGAAGAACCTGCTGCGCCCCTGCCCCACCCGTGAGGTGCGCCTCAAACTCGAAAAGATTCACAGCTTGATGCACCAGTCTAATATCCCCCCTAAATACCGCTATCGCCGCATTACTGAATTTCAAACTGAGGCCGAAGATGATGACATCAGTCTCAACCTGGTCGCGGCCCATGACAATGCCTATCACTTCATAGCCCAGTTCTCTGAAAACCACGATGAAAAATTCAGGGGATTGTACTTCTTTGGTAACCCGGGTTCGGGCAAGACCATGCTGGCATGCCTGATTCTGAATGAACTTATTTTACAATATCAGGTGGGGGTAAAGTATATCAAGATTACCCGTGACTTTTTTAACCGCATTCGCGCTACCTTCAACGTCGAGTCGTCTGACTATGGCCGGGGTGACAGCTTCTTCAATGCCGTGGCCAATGTTGATGTACTGGTGATTGATGACTTCGGGGTGCAGGCCGACAGCGACTGGGAACAACGCACCCTCTACGACCTCATCGATGCCCGCTATGAATACGAGCGCCCCACCATCATTACCTCGAATATCGCGCCGCAAGATCTTGAATCGACCTTTAAAAACCGCATCTTCTCGCGCCTCAAAGAGATGACAGACTTTCAGCAGATGATCGGCTTCGATTATCGCGACAGCTTTCAACCCGAATACAGCTAAATAAACGCATTCAACTCTTCACTGCAGCCAACCAAAAAGTGCTAATGGTTTGACCGCAGGTAGCCGATATCATGGCTGGAAGAAGATGCTTCGGTATTTAACGAAATATAAACTATGGGAGGCCCTACCATGGCACCATCATGTGCCAATTGGCCAATAATAGCCAGTTTTTGGGCCCAGTCTACCATAGTCTCTACCCTTTTTACCTGTTTTTCACTTTTAAAAATTCCGAAAAAAAGAAGAGGAGTGCATTATGACTCGCAAGCTTCTGTTTACGCTCATTATCGTATGGAGCTTTCTCACTGTTTTTGGCCTACCTACCCCTCACCAGGCTGATCTGCCAGAGGCAGAAAAGTACACCATCGATCTACAGGGCCACCGTGGCGCCCGGGGCCTCTACCCCGAGAATACCTGGCCTTCAATCAAATCAGCCATTGACCACGGCATGAGCACCATTGAACTCGATTTTCATCTTACGAAAGATAAGAAGTTTGTGGCCCATCACGATGCCCGCATTCACCGCAAAAACTGCCGGCTGGGCAAAACAATTCCGCGCCGGGGGTTGTCGCTTTCGAAGCTGACGCTGAAGAAGCTGAAGGCCTATGATTGTGGTTACGGTGATCAGAGGCGCTTTCCGCGCCTTACCCAGGTGCGCGATTCACGTATTCTCACCATGGGCCAGATTGTTGATAAAGTGCGGGCCTACCAGGCCGCCGAGCTCGACCAAAAAGTGCTGCTTAACCTTGAGATTAAACTGTATACCCGCAAACTCAGAAAGATTCGCAGTGCGGCCAGGGCTCTTAATAAACAGATCAGAAAAAAACATCTGGTAGATACGGCCAAGGTGCAGTCTTTTAACCACGTGTTCTTAAACGAACTGAGAAAACTGAATAAAAAAGTAAAATTGATTGCTCTGTTTGGCAAGGGTCGTCATTCACATAAAAGTATTCTGCGGGCGGCCCGCGCCATGAGTGCCGACGCCATCAATATTCATCACAGCCAGGTTAATGAAAAACTGGTAAGACGCGCTCATACGGCCGGCATCAAAGTTGTAGTATGGACGATTAACAAACCCGGGCTCATCACCAGAATGCTGAACCGTGGCGTTGATGGTATTGTTTCAGATTACCCCGACCTGCTCTATGACACCTGGTCTAAATGGACGGTTCTTAACCAGAAAGCTTGAGTGTGACCCAGTTCAGTGTATCACTATTATTCTGCAGAGAGAAAGCCAGCGGCAAACGCTACTATACACTCTCTGCCATATTTCCCCTGAAAAAGGAGGCTGACTTCAATGCCTTTGTTAAAAAACACAGCAAAGCGCAAGAAAAGCATTATGAGGCCCGGGGCAAAAAAGTGAAATACCTGGGGGTAACCTCTCTGGTACCCGTTGACACCGAACTTGAAGACACCATCATTATCGAACGGCTTGAATTGACAGATAGCAACCCTGGTGAGTTTGTGAAAAACAGTGCAGACTTAAGCTTAAAGAAAAAACCCAATATCATGGGCTGGTATGTCGCCGAACCCATCTTTGCAGCTGAAAGTCATTTTTACAAATGCACGCTGCTGCTACCCAGCGCTCTTTTAAAAAAGAAAAAGGTTTTAAAAGACATCACGGCCAAGCTTGAGGGCAGCCGCTTCTTAAAACATCTTGCAGAAAAATTTAAAGTCGATGAAGTAAATCTGCTGGGCTTTGCGGATATTAGAAACGTGCATGAAAGTATTTATCTCAAGCCCTATGACAAGATCAAGCTGCCAGAAAAACCTGCCACCCTGAAAAAAAAGATCATCAGCTCAATCATCTCTCAGGCTGAGTCAGCTTAGTTCTTTATGACGGTAACAGTGGGTTACATGGTCGTTAACCATGCCGGTGGCCTGCATATGCGAATATACAATGGTTGACCCCACAAACTTGAAACCACGGTTTTTAAGATCTTTACTTATCTGATCAGATAGTTCTGTTTTAGCAGGCATGTCTTTTAATGAATCAAAACTGTTAACCAGCGGTTTGCCATCGACCCAGCGCCACATATAATCACTGAAGGTACCGAACTCATCTTGCACCTTCAAAAACGCCTGGGCGTTGCTTACGGCGGCCCGTACTTTCAGCTTATTACGTACAATACCTGAATCTTGTAACAGCTCTTGTATTTTATCTTCGTTGTAGTTGGCGATCTTGTTCACATCAAAGCGATCAAAGGCCCGGCGAAAATTGTCGCGCTTTTTCAAGATCAACAACCAGCTCAGGCCTGCCTGAAAACCTTCAAGTACCAGAAACTCAAAAAGTTTCAAATCATCATAGACAGGCACGCCCCATTCATTGTCATGATAATCATGGTAGAGGGGGTCATTGCCGGCCCACTCGCAACGTTTTTTACCTGACATGAAGTACTAGAGATCAGGGCTTTGCTGGCACAGCAAGGTATTTGTTTTCACAGGCCCGTTCATTTTTGCCATTTATTGCTTTATCACTGGTATTTTTTTATTTGCCCCGGGTCTAAAATCCCAAAGGTGTACAGATCTGTCTGTTCAGGAGATGTCATTATGAAATACCCAAAATTGTTTGAACCCCTCGACCTCGGTTTTCGCTCGTTAAAAAACCGTGCCATTATGGGCTCTATGCATACCGGCTTAGAAGAAGTTGAAAATGGCTATGAGCGCATGGCCCGCTTTTATGGCGAAAGAGCCCGCGGCGAATGTGCGCTGATTGTTACTGGCGGCATCGCCCCCAACGAAGCGGGCCGGGTTGCCAAGGGCGGCAGCATGCTGATTGATGCCGAAGAGGCTGGCCACCACAAAGTTGTAACCAAAGCAGTGCATGATGAGGGCGGCGCCATCTGCATGCAGATTCTACACACCGGCCGCTACGGTTATCACCGCGCCCTGGTGGCCCCCTCGCCCATTCAGGCCCCCATCAATATGTTTCGCCCTCACCCACTGAGCCATGAAGAGGTTCTGCAGACCATCGAAGACTTTGCCAACTGTGCTGCTCTGGCCCGCGAAGCAGGCTACGATGGCGTTGAAATTATGGGCTCTGAAGGTTATCTCATCAATCAGTTCATCGTAAAACGCACCAACCACCGTGAAGATGAATGGGGTGGCAGCTATGAGAACCGCATCAGGTTTCCCCTTGAGATTATCAAGGCGGTTCGAAAAAAATGCGGCGACGATTTTATTATTATCTACCGCCTTTCGATGATCGACCTGGTCGAAGATGGTTCAACCTGGCCAGAAGTTGTACAGCTGGCTAAAGAGGTTGAAAAAGCCGGAGCAACCATCATCAATACCGGTATTGGCTGGCACGAAGCCCGCGTACCCACAATTGCCATGATGGTACCCCGGGGAGCCTATACCTGGGTTACTCATAAACTGCATGGCGAGGTAAACATTCCGCTGGTGACCTCAAACCGCATTAATACGCCTGAAAAGGCTGAAGAAATTATTGCTGCGGGCCATGCTGACATGGTTTCTATGGCGAGACCCTTTCTGGCCGATGCCGACTTCATGCTGAAGGCCAAAGAAGAAAAAGGTGATGAAATCAATACCTGTATTGCCTGCAACCAGGCCTGTCTTGATCATATCTTTTCAGGCAAAGTCTGCAGCTGTCTGGTAAACCCACGGGCCTGCCATGAAACCGAGCTCAACTATGAAGCCACATCACAGAAAAAGAAAATTGCCGTGGTGGGCTCAGGGCCTGGCGGTCTTTCTTACGCTTCAGTAGCTGCCGAGCGTGGCCATGAAGTCACCCTCTATGAAGCTTCTGACCGTATTGGCGGGCAAATGAATATTGCCAAAGAAATACCGGGTAAAGAAGAGTTTAACGAAACTATCAGATACTTTTCTAAGATGCTTGAAAAACACGGAGTCAATACCAAACTTAACACCCGTGCCAGCGCCGATGGCCTGCTCAAAGAAAAATATGACGAAGTAATTCTGGCTACCGGGGTGAAGCCGCGCATTCCTGAAATTGAGGGCATCAATCATGAAAAGGTTCTCACCTACATCGATGTGGTCTTTCATAATAAACCTGTTGGCAAAAAAGTCGCAGTTATTGGTGCCGGTGGCATTGGCTTCGATGTGAGCATCTTCTTAACTACCAAAAAGCTTTCACACGATGAAGAGAAGGCCGCCTACCTTAAAGAATGGGGCATCAATGACCAGTTCAACTCAGAAGGTGGCCTTACTGACGCCAACGTGACTCATGTCGATACTGGCCGCGAAGTCTTTCTCTGCAAAAGAAGTAAGGGCAAGTTTGGTAAGGGCCTCGGCAAAACCACGGGGTGGATTCATAAAGTAACCCTGAAAAACCGCAGCGTCACCGAAGTAAACCGGGTCGAATACCTGAAGATTGATGACGCAGGCCTGCATGTCAAAACAGGCGATGAAACAAAGGTGCTTGAAGTCGATAACGTAGTTCTATGTGCCGGCCAAACCCCCAACCGTGAGCTGCTTGAGCAGCTTGAGAAAGGTGGCATGTCTGTTAAACTAATCGGCGGGGCCGATGAAGCAGCCGAGCTTGATGCCAAGCGCGCTATTGATCAGGGTGCCCGACTGGCTGCAGCTATCTGATAAAAAAGGGGTTACTTTTTTGCACGGGCCTGAAAAGGAACCAGGCCCCGGGCCCCTTCATCTAAGATACGATCGATCATAATCTCGCCCGCTAGATCGGGGCTGAGAGGGTTAACCGGTATCAGCATCTGCGGCAGATAACGCGAGAATGTGAGCAGCTTGAGCATATTCGAAATGGGTTCAAGCACGGCCGGTGTAGCCACATCGACAAAAGGAATATTGGCCAATTCTAGCTTGTCAGCAAGTTTGCTGCCCATGACGGCCCTGGTTGCGATCTCAAAGGCAAAGCGGGGCAACGGCAACGGCTCGCGAAATGAAAACTCTTCATAGAATGCTTCAAGCAGGCGCCGACTGTTTTCATCGGGCTCAACAAAGTAATCAAGATAGGCCTGATGGTGGGCCCGATCGCCTTCTAACTCTTCAGGCAACAGAGCCTCATCAACACCCATGAGCCAATTGGCATAACGCCAGAGCAGCATAAATGAACGAATCTCGCTTTCACTCATGACAATGCTAAACTTCTCATAAGTATCAATAGCAACCGAACGAAAAAGTGTCGCCAGGTAACCCATCTCTGCCTGATTGATGGGTAGAGAATCGTGCCGCCAGAAGCCACTCTCTTTAGCCTTGATACGAATCAACGAGTGCAGCAGGCGCACCTTCAGGGTGCTTTCAAAACCAACAGCTGCAGGCTTCAGCCCCCCGTTAACCACATCTTTCACATAGATCAGGGTCTCCATCAGGCGGTTGCGCACATCGGTCTCAGAACGTTTTGAAAATAACAGAATCTCAGCAATGGTAGGAACCATAAAGGTCATGCACCAGTTGCCCAGGCCAAAGGCCAGCAGCGAAATAGGCTGGGCCCGGTTAAATAAAGCCCGACCAGCCTCAAACTCGGCAAAGTCAGCCCAATCTGGCATATTTTTGACCTGCTCGAAAAAGGCCTCTGCCGTGGGGTCGCCCAGGGTGGCCATTTCGCGGGCCGTAGTCAACAGGTCGCCTGCAGGGCCGCCCTTGCTTAAAATCTTGGCCACCAATGCATCTGCCGCAAGGTCGCCCTTCTTCTCAAAGGCCTGTAGTTCTGCTTTTGAGGGTGCCAGTGCTGCCATATCTGCTGTCTAATATCCCCACTCAACATGTAAACTATTTTTGAGACAATAGTTTAGTGCTGATTTCCCGCAAAATTGCTATGGATATTGTGCGCGAGCGCGCAAAACTGGTTCGTGCGACAGATTCTGTGCATAGTTATGCTGTTTTGTGCCGCCTGCAGCAACAGCTCAAGCAACGATGATACCTTTGGCGGGGCAGAGATTTCAGGAACCATTACGGCCCCGGCAACCATAACCAATCGCTGCTACCTGATCAAGCTCGACACCGACAGTGACACCACCAACGGCCAGACGAGACTTGATTCGGGTATGATCACCGGAACCACCTTTAACTATAGATTCACAAATATATCCGCAGGCAGCTACTATCTATCAGCCTTTGTAGATCTCGACAGCGACTGCACCGCCATTCATGAAAGCGGTGATTATTTTGGCTGGCACGGCAGTAATAATACCAACGCACCAACCTCTGGCACAGTTACTCTGGAAAACGGATTGCAATACGATTACGACGTTACCCTATATACAGTTCCATGAAAATAAAAAGACCAATAATCGTAATTCTCACAGCTGCAGGCTTTATGATGGCCCCCTTTGCAAATGTGATTATCAACAGTCTGCATTTTAGAATACCCATGAATCGGGTCATTGCAAATTACGATAACTTTGGCCTGATTGTACTGGTCGCCTCACCGCTTGTTGGGCTTGCCATGCTGGCTATCAAACGATGGTCGTTTTACACATTCATTGCATATTCGCTGGCGGTAATCGCGCACAACCTCTATACCCTGGCTATGTCAGCAGATTTTTTTCAGATCGCAGTACTGGTGCAGTCGCTGGCCTTGCTGGCACTTACTATGTACTTCTTGCGTAAAAACATATCGGCCGCATATCTAGCGCAGACGCCAAGGGGCTTTCGCCTCAAGAATCGACAGCGTCA
>CAZHLC010000076.1:0-10235 GCA_964532545.1 uncultured Leptospiraceae bacterium
TTTGTAAATGGATTTACCATCAGAGAAGTATTTATTTCCTTCTGAATCTATTTCAATGTCCTGGACATAGCTGTTAATTGCCTCAGGAAACTCATGGGTAAACTCTTGATTTTTAATGATGAAAAGGCCATGGTGCGTATCGACATGTCAGAATATATGGAGAAGCATGCCGTAGCCCGTCTTATCGGGGCGCCCCCGGGCTATATCGGCCATGATGAAGGTGGCCAACTCACTGAGAAAGTGCGTCGTCGACCTTACAGCGTGCTGCTGTTTGATGGCCCACCCTGATGTGTTTAACGTGTTTCTACAGATTCTAGATGATGGGCGACTTACTGATTCTAAGGGGCGCACCATCGACTTTAAGAACACCATCATCATAATGACATCGAATCTTGCTTCTGAATTCATTGCTGATGATTCTCTCAATGAAGAAGAAAAAGAGGTACGCATTCGCGAGGCCCTCAGAATGGCTTTCAAACCAGAGTTTCTCAACCGCCTTGATGACAATGTGATCTTTCACTCTCTCAAACAAGAGCAAATCAGAGAGATTGTTGATATTCAACTGCAACTTGTGATTGAGCGGGCCCTGAAAAAAGGTATTAAGCTGCAGATCGAAAACGATGTAAAAGATTATCTGGCCCAGGCTGGCTTTGACCCCATCTACGGTGCCAGGCCTCTCAAACGGGCTATACAAGAGTATCTGCTAAACCCACTGTCTGAGAAGCTGCTTGAAGGTAACTATCAAGAGGGTGATAGCTGCAAAGTTGTAATGCAGAATGGCCAGGTTGCTCTTGGGTAAGCCTGTCAGTTGACAAAGCTGCCGGCCCGGGCTGACCAGGAGTCTACCCGGGCCCGATTATACTTCTGGGGAAAGCTTTCGTAGTGCTGATAAACCAGGGGCATCTTATAGAGCCACTGGGCAGCCTTTACTGAAAAGGCAAAGTCTTTAAATGCCATAACTGGTAACGTCTATGAGATTTTCGATTGATAAAAAAGGCAGATATTGTTTCATACCGGCGATGGCAAAAAGTTCTCACAGGCCACCTATCAGGGTAAACCTATTACTGTTAAGTTTATGGTGCCGGTTCGGTTTGTGCTCATCTAACCATAAAAAAACCCCGGTAAAACCGGGGTTTCAGCTAGGCCCTCACCATATATGGTAAGGGGTTTGGAGCGGGGTTATACAGTCGCTTCTTCTTTCTTAGCGAATTTGTAAATTTTATCAGCTTCATCAAGAGCAGCTAGCACTGCATCAAGGTCTTCGCGGGTATGCACCGCAGAGACTGACAGCCTGAGGCGGTCTTTTTTGCGGGCCACGGCCGGGTAAGGCACGGCATTCACAAAGATACCCTTCTTATGTAGAAACAGGCAGACATTGTTCAGCTTAATTGTTTCACCAACAAGAATGGGGGTAATGGCGGTACGGGTATTCTCAATGTCAAAACCGCGTTTTTTCAGTTCGGTATGAAAATACTCGATGTTGTTCCACAGGTTTTGGTGATGTTCGGGTTCATCGCGCAGCACTTCAACAGCTGCGTTGATGGCCGCTACCTGCATGGGGGTGGGTGATGCAGCAAAGAAGTAAGAGCGCGAGTAATAGCGCAGATATTTGATGACTTCTTTTTTGCCAGCGATAAAGCCGCCAACGCCACCAACTGATTTAGAGAACGTGCCCATAACGATATCAATCTTACCTTCAAGGTCGAAGTGCTCAGGTGAACCCTTACCGGTTTTACCCAGTACGCCAGTTGCGTGGGCTTCATCAACCATCAGCTTGGCATCATATTTTTTCACCAGATCATAGATTTCGTTAAGGGGGGCGATGTCACCATCCATAGAGTAGACACCCTCAACCACAACCATGCGGTCGCCCTGGGCGGTCTTCTGGGTCTGGGCCAGAACACGTTCAAGTGACTTCATATCGTTGTGACGAAAGGTGGTGATTTTAGCACCAGACATGATGGCACCATCAATAATTGATGCGTGTGAGAGTTTGTCTAAGATGATGGTATCTTTTTTACCCATGTAGCATGAGATTACCCCAACATTAGTGGCGTAACCTGAAGGGTAAACGATGGCGTCTTCGGCGCCTTTGAGCCATGCCAGGTTTTTTTCGAGTTCGCGATGAACGTCATAGTAACCAGAGAAGTGAGGGGGTGAGCCAGCGCCAACCCCATACTTATCGATGGCCGCATGGGCAGCGGCTAGTGCCTTAGGGTGATTGTTCAGGCCAAGGTATGAGTTTGAACCCATCATGATCATTTCGCGATCTTCGTGAGTGAGGGGGTCTTCTACGATAACGCGGTTTACGTTAGCGCCCTTCATGACCCTGCGAAACAGATTCAAGCCACGGTCTGACAGATAATCGACGGCCTCTTCGAAAGGCTTCGTCCAGTAAAAGATGTCTGGTTCGGGGCGACGGGGTAGAACGAAATCTGCAAGGGTTTTACGCATTGCGTCTTCGTCATAATCCATCTTTTCTAAAAAGCTATAATCTTCGGCGGCATTTCCCATTTATATTCTCCTTAAATATGTAGAACGACTTATTGCTTTCTGTGTCTTTGATAGCTACTGTTGTTTTTTTACAACACATTTGACAATGAACACCCAGTCAAGTTACTTTTATATTTTATTTTGGCAATTTTTTTTTGCTCATATTATAAACTGGGCGATTTCGAAGCCGTCTCAGCCCAAATTTCAATGTTCAAACTGAGTCATTATTGGTCACTGCACCATGGCGATTCAATTTAAAGGCCGAAATATTCTGATTACCGGGGGCTCGAAGGGTATTGGGCTGGCTGTGGCCCAGCGACTGGCTCAGCAGGGGGCGAACCTCTTTCTGGTGGCCCGCAAGCTCAAAGTACTCAAAGAAGCCCAGCAGAGCATCAAGGGCTATGGGGTAGAATGCGAAATTGCCAGCTGTGATGTGGGCAATAAAGCTCAGGTAAAAAAGACCGTAGCTGCAATGAAAAAGAAGATGGGTTCAATTGATGGGCTGATCAACAATGCCGGCTTTTCGATACCCGCCTATTTTCATGAGGCCAAGCTGGCAGATTTTGAGAAACTGATGCAAACTGATTACTTTGGCTCTGTGTATTTTGCCAAAGAAGTATATCCACACCTGAAAAAGGGTGATTTCATCACATTTACCTCATCTGTAGTGGGATACATGGGTGTGTTTGGCTTTTCTAGCTATGCAGGCCCTAAGTTTGCTTTGATAGGCCTTGCTGAGGTGCTTGAGCAAGAAATGACCCCCCAGGGTATTCAGGTTAGTGTACTTTGCCCGCCAGATACCGACACGCCGGGCTTTGAACAAGAAGAGCAGACGAAACCCTTCGAAACGAAGAAGCTGTCTGAAAGCGCTAAGCTAATGAGCCCCGATGGGGTAGCCGAGGTTTTTCTGAAAAAGTTACAAAAGGGTAAATTTATAATTACCTGTAATTTTGAATCGTGGCTGTTTTACCGCCTACATGGGGCCATGCCTGGTTTAGTGCGCTTTGTCATGGGTAAAATGATCGCTTCGGCCCAGAAGGCCAGGGCAAAGAGCTAAGGTTTTTTTGCCCCAAACGCAGAATCGCCGATATATTAAGGTATGCGGCGCTTACTGCTCATTCTATTTCTGCCCACTATGCTCTGGGCCCAAGAAACCACCACTGACGAGGTTGGCGAGGTCAACGAACGGGCTCAAACCAATGTTTTTGCTGAAGCCAAAGGTAAACTTCTGCGCTGGAAGTTGAAGCCCAAAGATCTTATCGAGGTTAAAAAGTATGCCATTCAGAAGATTAAACTCAATGGTAAACCCGTAACCCGCTATGCCCATCACCGTATTCTAATGCAGGTCAAAGATAAAAATAAAGAGAAGGGTTACCAGTTTTCAGGGACTTTCGAGAGCAAGTTCAGGTTTGAGCGCAAGGTGCGGGTTTCGTACCAGGCTGAAGAGTACCATAAATCTAACTTCTACATCGAACCCCGGGGCCGTTTTCACATGGCGAAAAATGTCTATATGCCCAATGTGCGCAATATTCCGTTTTTTCCAGCTATTGAAGACCCGAACCTTGAGGGTAAAAATCAGCTGAAAAAGGGTGATAGCTGGGAAAGTGCGGGCACCGAAGTGATGCGCTTTGGCAAGCGCCTGATCAAACTGCCTCTTGAGGTAACCTTTGAATATGGCGGTCGGCGCACAGTTAACAGCAATGAGGGCTATAAAAACATTCACAAGATTATCGTGAACTATAATATCAATTACGAAAATGCCAAAAACAAGGGAAACATTCCTAAAAAAGCCTTCGGCTATGCCACGGCCATCTATTTCTGGGATGAAGAAGCCCACATGCCATACTATGCGCAAGAAGATTACAACATCATCATGATGTACAGTAACGGCCAGACCAGTGAGTTTCAGATCAAAAGCAAAAGCGCCTACCGCAAGATCAAACCCCTGGGTAAAAAGAAAAAGAAGAAGCTGCAGAAAGACCTCACTGCTAAAATTGCCAAGGCCTTCAAAAATAAAAAAGCGCCGACAGTGAAAAAGGTCAAAGACGGCCTGTCTATCAACCTGCCTGACGTTCTCTTTGAGTATAATTCAGATGAGCTGACTGATGACAGCGAAGATGTTCTCAACGGCATAATCGATGTGCTTGAAGAATACCCCGGCGTACATGTACGGGTGCAGGGCCATACCGACAATACCGGGGCTGCCGGTTATAACAAGAAGCTATCAAATAACCGGGCCAAAAGCGTGGTCGATTATATTATGACCAACTCAAACATGAAATCTGAACGTTTTTCATACAAGGGCCTGGGCGAAAGCCAGCCCATAGCCTCTAATAAAACACCCTCAGGCCGTAAGAAAAACCGTCGCGTAGAATTTATTATTTTAGATAAATGAAGGGCCCGCAGGCTTACTTCATTTTGTACTTGCGCTTGAACTTGTCTACACGGCCGGCCGAATCAACAAGACGCTGTTTGCCAGTGTAGAAGGGGTGGCAGGCAGAGCAAGACTCAATATTAATGTTCTCAACGGTAGAGCGGGTCTTATACTCATGACCACAGGCGCACTTAATAGTGGTGTCTACGTATTTTGGATGAATTTCTGCTTGCATAACTACCTCGAGCAGCTAAATTTTTTCTAATATTCAGGCTGTCAACCAAATGTTTCTCTGGCTGCGTCAGAGAAACATGGGCAAATTATTGCCCGATGTGATTGTAACGCAAATATCACAATTAGCGGGCAGGCTGCCCTTGGCAGCCGCTTTAGCAGCATTTTCGAAGAAAATGCGAGGCCCGCTAATTGAGGCGTTGAACATACGTAGCGATTTAGCTAACGGCAATAATTTGTAAAAACCCTGGCGATAAACCATGGAAATCGTAAAAAACAGAAAAGCCCGCTTTAACTACGAAATCATCGAAGATCACGAGGCCGGCATCAGCCTGGTGGGCTCTGAGGTGAAATCACTGAGAGACAAGAAGGTGAATCTGACTGACGCCTACTGTACTTTTCGCAAAAATGAGCTTTTTATGATCAATTGCCGCATTGAGCCCTATGATAAGGCGGTGACCCAATTTGCCCCAGAACCCACCAGATCGAGAAAGCTGCTGATGCATCGCCGCGAGTTAGACCGTTTAAAGGGCAAACTGCAGCAAAAGGGCTGGATTATGGTGCCTCTTAAGATGTATTTTAAGAATAATAAGGTCAAGGTGCTGGTTGGGGTGGGCAAATCGAAGAAAAAGTTTGATAAACGCCAGACCATCAAAGAGCGTGATATAAAGAGAGAAACCGACCGCGAAATGAAGGCCTATCGCTGAAATACGCATGAAATGGCTGCTGTATTTTCTAATACCTGTTTCTATCGGGGCCCTTGAGCCCAATAAAAGCCTGAAACTTGCTGCTTATTTCGCGGGGCAGCGCAATCTGTTTGAGGCCATCACCGAGTATAAGCGCTACCAGTTTCAGCAGAAAAAGCAGAGTCACCTTATTGAGGCCAAAATTGGTTCTCTGTATGAGAGATCTGATAATTTCAAAAAGGCCCAGCAGCACGTTGAGCTGGCTCGCAATTATGCTGCAGACCCGCGCCTGTCTTTTTTCTATTCACTGTGGTTATTAGATTTAAAAAAAGAGCAGGGGGCGCTGGTCTATCGCGATATCAGGCTGGCCCGCCTGAGCTTTCGTACGATTTCAAGTGCCGAAAGTGAGCAACTACGTCTGGCCGCTGCCGGGTTTTATGTACATATTAAGAGGCCAGAAAACGCACGGCAGCTTTTGAAAACGCCTATGTCTGAGCAAAAGAACGAGCTGGCCCGCAGCAGCGCTTTCGCTAAACTGCAGTCTGCACCTGAGAGCTATAGCAACTTCAACCTGTTGCATGCAGTTTTTCCCGGGGGTGCTTATCTGCGCTTTGGTGAATACAAAAGTTTTGCCCTGTCGTTTTCAACCATTGGTATTTTAGGGGGGGCCGCAGCGGCGGCTTTTGCCGCCAGTCTGCCCATTACGGGGGTAGTCTTTGCTGTGTTGGCCACTAGATTCTACTGGGTCTCTTTTACCCAGTCGTTAGCCTTGATTGGCAAACGTAATGAGCAGCTGCAAGCAAAATGGCGCTCAGATATATCAGGGTTATTACCTGATTCGTTTTCTGGGCACATTGATTATCGCTTAGAGTTTTAGAGCTCAGCCTCGTTACAGATTGCGGGCGCCTGGTTAACGGTGAACTTCTTATTCTTTAGCACCTTATAGCCGCTGATATAGAGTTTCTTACCTTTGACCTTGATATTCACCTTGTTCTTATCTTTGCAGTTTATTGCGTACTTTTTCTTGCTGGCCTTGAGCTTTTTGACATGGCAGGTTGCCGAGTAGTTTTCACCACCCATGGGGCCATTAAACCATACGAAGTTGGGCATCACCAGCATGCGGTAGCCATCGGCCATAAAACAGCCAGTGATCTTGCGCAGATTTTTCTTTTTCGAGCGGGCCACTAAAGACTTGTGAAACTTTTTGAAATTGCCGGCCCTGCGCACATTAGCTAAATCTTTATCTTTGAGCATGTGTCGCATGGGTTTGTATCCCATATCGGCAGCCTTGATTAAGAATTCTTTGGCCTCTTTTACTTTGTTCTGGCGTGAAAGCATGCAGGCAATGTTGTAGAAGGCAAAGTGGCTTTTTTTATACCTGGCGCCTACTGCGGTCAGGTAGGTGTCTTGAGCTTCTTTATACTTTTTCAGGGCAAAGAGAGCATTGCCCCAGACATAGTAGTCTTTGCCAGATAATCTTTTTTGTTCTTCGTCGGCCATCTGCTGGGCGTCGTTAAACACCTGGTTTGCTGCTTTATAGTTTTTCTTTTTGTATTGAGTATGGGCATCTTTGAGTTCACTTTTCAAGGTGGGCCCGCCGGCATAGAGAAGTGAGACCCAGGCAAGGGCTAAGATAACAGATATGGTTTTCATGGGGTATTGGGCCCAAAGGCGATCATGGTGCAACAGATTTTTTGATTGATTACGCGTTAACTTTCAGTTTGATCGGCCTCTTGCAAAGCATTGCTCGGGGGTTTCTTAAGCGCGAACAGCACGGCGAGCGCCCCAATTACCAGGGTTTGCACAAGCTGAATCGAATATGAACCCCACAAACCAACAGAAGATAATTGTTGCGCATGAAATGCGATTTGTATCAGTTTAACGGTACCAAAAATATTGAGAAGGGTTTCAAGCCCAAATAAAACAGCTACCGTGATTGTTAATGCTGAACGATGTTTAGCTGCTGCGATTAAGCCAGCAATGAGCACAGCCAAAAACAGCAGCTTAAAAAGCAGCGGTAAACCACTAAACTGCAGCCTTACTATATCAGGGCCAAGATCTCTAAGGTTGATAACGAGCATAACCTGAGCCAACAGATACAAACAGAGGCCAGTGATAAGTAGCCCTTTGATGACCATGACTCGCTGGGGTTTCTCATCGGCGGCAATTTCTACCAGGGGCTGAGTTTCAATGCTATTGCCTTCATGGGCATCAATTAGCTCGTTCAGGCCATCAATTATTTTCAGGGTTGTTAAAAAACCCACAACCATGAGGGGTAGCAGTGCAATGTAATTCACAAAGGGTATTGCCGCTAACACATTTAACACAGCCATCGATGTAAACAGGCCCTCTGGCAGTGGCCGCAAATTCAGGCCATGCCTGATACTGTATTTATTGTAATCTTGGGCCAGCCCAGCGATTGCTTCGAACGCCCAATAGAGGTTAAAAAGGGGAATAAACAAAAACCCGACGGCTTTACCAGGTGTGGTACGGGCCTGACCGTCTTGCAGTAAAAACCAGATTCGGTAGATATACACCAATACAACAATGGTGAGAATAACGATTAATAGAATTGCTACGGCAAAGGCTATGAAGGCCGCTTCTTCGCTGCGTCTATGTGTGAAGAGAATAATAGTTGCAAGGGCGAGCATGGCCACAATGGCCAAATACAAACCGCTATAAAGGCCTTTGCTGGCCCTGGGCATTGAGTTCATAATTGACTGGTTTTGTACCTATTATTGGGTCAGTCAATCGTGATTTGTAAATAAGGGCCTTTATTCTGCCTGAAAAAAGTCTAAATATCCCCCCTAAAAGAGCCCAATTTTCGCTCTCGCTTTCAGAAATACTACCGAAATATATAGTATGGTAAGATCATTATGGACGGCTGCCACCGGTATGGTGGGCCAGCAATTTCAGATAGATACAATTTCAAACAACCTTGCGAATGTAAATACCACCGGTTACAAGAAAAACCGGGTAGATTTTGAAGATCTGCTTTACCAGCACCAGGTGTTGGCGGGTACTCCGGCTACAGCGGTCTCTGAGATACCCACCGGGGTTAATGTGGGTGTGGGTGTTCGGCCGGCAGCTTCACAGAAGATATTTGAAATGGGCTCTCTGCAGTCGACCGGCCATAAACTTGATCTGGCCATTGGTAATTCAGTTGGCTTTTTCAAAATACAGATGCCCGATGGCACCATGGCCTATAGCCGCGATGGTTCATTCAAAATTGACAGCAAAAGACAGGTTTTAACCTCAAATGGTTACCTGCTTGAGCCCCCGCTGATTTTACCAGAAGACGGAATTTTAGAAACCCTGGCGATTTCTGAGCAGGGCGAAGTCACCATCAACATTGGTGGCGATACCCGCCCCACAGTGATTGGCCAGATCGAGCTTTACCGCTTTGTCAACAACGCCGGTTTAAAAGCCATTGGTAAGAATCTTTTTCAAGAAACCCCGGCCTCGGGCCCAGAGATACCGGGCACGCCCGGCCTTGAAGGATTTGGTGGTTTGCTGCAGGGCTTTCTTGAAATGAGTAACGTAAATCTGGCCACTGAGATGGTGCAGATGATCGTAGCCCAGCGGGCCTACGAATCAAACTCAAAAGCCATTCAAACCTCAGATTCGATGCTGGCCACGGCCATTCAATTGAAGCGATAAGTAGATGAAGGGCCGAGCTAAGCACATAGCCGCGGTTTTTTTCGGCCTGTCTCTTTTCTGCGCTCTGGCCGCACTTGAATTACCGATTAAAAAGAAAAAATCGTATTACCTGGTACTTAAAAAGCAAGTGCACGTGGGTGAAGGCAAACTCTGCCTGTTAGATCTGGTGGATATTAAAGGTCAGGCTAAAGCCGAAGAAGTAAAGAGATTAAAAAATATCTGCTTTGCAGTGGCAGAGAAACGCCGCCAGATTCTTTATCGCCCGGCTATTGTTAAACAAATGCGGGCCCACGGTGTGGCGGCTAGGCTGCTGGGCAGCAGGGCCCTTGTGCAGCGAAAACAGAGAGTTAAAGGCATACGAGCCTTTGAAACCATAATGGTTAGCTATCAGAGCAACGGGTTATCGATTGAGCTGCCGGCTAAAACCCTTGAGCGTGGCCAGATTGGTGACATTGTCAAGGCCAGAGTCGAACGTAATCAATTCAGAGTGAAACTAACCGCGCATGGCAAGGCAGTGTACGTCGGCCCATGAAACATTTTGTCTTTATTTGTACTTTCTTCGTCAGCCTGGCCGTGCTGGCCCAGAATTCATTGTGGGTCGATCACAACCCCTATGCTGAGACCTTGAAAGCTGGTGATCTGGTCGAGGTGGTTATCGATGAAACCTTCGATATTGCCATCGACTCAAAATGGGATAACAGCAACAAGATCGAATTGAAATTATTTCCTGACAGTAAGGTGTTCTCACTGGCCACCGGCCAGACAGGCGGCCAAACCGGTACAGGCCAAAA
>CAZHLC010000077.1:0-10213 GCA_964532545.1 uncultured Leptospiraceae bacterium
CATTCCAGAAAGATTGTTGCATGGCTGAATAAATTGAAGCCACATCGGCAAAGGCAAAGGCCACAGACTGGGGTGATGACTTTTTCACCTGTTTTGAGGCCGCCTCAAGCAGGGCCCGCACTGCCTTTAACAGACGCAGCTCGCCATAGCGGTCTTCTTTAAAGCTCTGCTCGGCTTTGATTCGCAGGGCTTCGGGCTCGGCTTGTTGCAGGCTGGCCTCGAACTTTTCAAACCCGGGAAAGCTGGCCGCTACGATGTTACGCATAACCTCGCTGCTGCCGGCGCCAATGGTTCCTAATTTTACATCGCGGTATAAACGCTCGACTTGAAATTCTGTCATGTAACCCCAGCCACCCAGAATCTGCACCATCTCGCGGGCCATCTCTTCGAGGGGCTCGGTTACTAATAGCTTGAGTATAGAGGCCTGCAGACCCAGCGACTCACCGGCATCTTTCTGCCTGGCCACGTAATAGACATAGCGGCGGGCTGCGTTGAGAAAGACCCAGCCGCGCACCAGTTTTTCTTTGATGGCATAGAATTCAATGATGGGTTTACCAAACTGCTCACGCTCGGCTGCATAGCGCAGGGCAATATCGAGACCATAGGCTGATGAGCCAAGGCTGGCCGAGACTAAGACCGTTCTTTCCCACTCAAGCGTGGCGCGGCCAATGCGCATAAAGCCAGAATGAAGAGGCCCCAGCAGATTCTCTTTGGGAACCTTCATGTCTTCAAAAATAAGTTCTGAGGTAGTTGAGGTGTTCATACCCAGTTTGTTCAGCACCTTGCCCACTGAGAAACCTTCGAAACTGCTCTCTACAATAAATGCGCTGATACCCATGGGGTTTCTTGATGAGCCCTCTTTGGTGCGGGCCATTACGATAAATACCTGGCCAATGGGCCCGTTGGTAATAAACATCTTGGTGCCGTTGATCAACCAGTGATCGCCCATGTCTTTGGCTGTAGTGCGCAGACCTGCGGCGTCGCTGCCAGAACCTGGCTCTGTTAAACCCAGGCCGGCAATGTACTCACCACTCGCAAGTTTGGGCAGATACTTTTTCTTCTGCTCATCTGTACCAAACAACACGATTGGCATGGTGCCGATGATGGTGTGAGCACCCCAGGCCAGTATAAGGCCACCGTCTGAGGCACCGGCATTGAGTGCTTCTGAGGCGTGACAACACTGCAGGCAGGTAGCCCCCTGGCCGGCATACTCTTCAGGTATAGCTATGCCGTTAAGGCCCAACTCGCCCATGGCCTGCCACAAATGGGTGGGCCACTCTTTCTTTTCATCGCGTTCAACAACGCCAGGCAGTATCTGCTCGCGGCTGAACTTCTCGAGGGTCTCGTAAAACTCGACCTCGTCTTCTTTCAGGTATGGGTTGGGAAACATAGCGACCTCTCTACTTACTCTGTTAGAGTAAAATGTTTGATATCACGCAGGGTGCCTTCTTTCTTTTTGTTAAAGACAGCTTTTACCCTGGCACCGATTTGCAGTTTCGATTCATCTTCTGGCACCTCAAAAAAGTGCTGAAACGAATTATCAGCACCATCAAGTTTGATGTAACCATAGCCATAGGGCACCGGTTTTTTCTCGCCGGTCTCTGGGTCGAGAAACTGAAAACGCAGAATGGTATAACTTTGCACGACGCCTACTGTACCGCAATCGATAATTTCGGTCATTTCGACAAAGCAGCGGCCACAGACTCTGCGGGGCACCACATAACGCTTACCACAATTGGGGCACTTGATGCCGATTATCTTTTCATTATCTCGCAGTTCAGTCATAAATCGGCTGCCATAGACACCCACTGCGTAATTATAGGGTTGCGAGGCTTCGCCTGAACCCAGAACAAATAAACCTTGTTTTTCTTGTATCATTGAATTAATCCTCGCTTTACCTATGCAGGCTTCTCTGTGCCCAGCATCATCAAATCTGTCCAGAAACATCCGCCGAAGCCGGTAGCCAGGGCCATTTTTACATCGGGTACCTGGCGCTTATCAGCCCGGCCCTGCACCTGTAGACTGGCTTCGGCCACCCGAATAAGTGCGGTGGCGCCAATAGGGTTAGAGCAGATTGGCCCACCCGATGGGTTAATAGGTATCTCACCATCCATATCAGTCACACCATCCCAGACCAGCTGGGGGCCATCACCGTCTTTGCACAGGCCCAGAGATTCTATCCAACTCAGGCCGGCATAACTGTAGGGCAGGTACATCTCAATAACATCTAATTGTTTTCTCGGCTCGGTAATTCCTAATTTACCAAACAGCTCTTTCGAGGCACTTTTCATTGAACCCAGGCCGTCATACTCTGCATCGACCGTAAGGGCGCAGTCGTGCCTCACCGAGGTGCCTAAAACCCAGGCGGGTTTATCGGTCATTTTCTCAGCAACGTATTCATCGGCAAAAATGACCGCGCAGGCCCCGTCGGTGCGGGGGCACATATCAAGATGTTTGATGGGGTCTGACAGCATGGGCGAAGCCATTACTGTTTTTACCTTCACTTCTTTCTGTGCATGGGCATAGGGGTTATTACAACCATTCTTACGGTCGCGCATAACCACCCTGGCCGCATCTTCTTGTTTGTGGCCATAGCGGTGCAGATAATACTGGGCCTCAACGGCTAAGCCCCCAATGGCACCGGCAAAGACTAACCTATCCCAGACTGGGTCGAAGGCGGTGGTGATGGCAGCTGACGTATCTGACTCACTGTTTTTCTCCCACCCGATCACCAACAGCTTCGAGAACTGGCCTGAGGCTACCAGATGATAGCCCGCAATGGCCAGAGTGGTACCGGTAGTACCACCAGTGGTCAGTTTGATGACCGGCTTCATGGCCCCGCCTGTGCCAGGCATTGACCAGCAATCAACGTAGTTGATGCCTTCGAAGTGATCCATATTTCCGATAACTATACCATCGATATCATCAATGGTTAAACCTGTATTATTCAGGGCGTCTTGTACGGCTTCTGTGATGAGCTCTTGACCATTTACGTCAATGCGCCCACCGCTTTGTTTAGCCTGACCCTGCCCTACTATTGCTACTCTGTTTGCCATTCTGTTATACCTCTTTCGACAATGCCCACAGGCAGTGTGATTGACCGCAGGCCCCATTAATGCCATGCGCTAATGCCGTATTGACCGGCTTATCAAGCTGGTGCTCACCAGCCTCACCGCGAATCTGCAGGCAGGCTTCGATCAAACGAATCATACCCGCGGTTACCACTGTATGGGCTGACAGTACCCCACCCGAGGGGTTGACTGGCAAATCGCCGCTCATCTCGGTGGCACCGCTTTTCATGAGTTCACCACCCTTACCTTCTTCACAGAAGCCGAGGGCCTCATACCACATAAGCTCCATATAGGTGAAGGCGTCGTACAATTCGGCCACATCAACCTCTTTGAGGGGGTCTTTGATGCCGGCCTGCTTGTAGACCTTCTCAGCCGCCAGCTTAAGAGCGGGCGAGCGGGCTAAATCGCGCATGCCTAAATCATAGTGATCTGAATAAAACGAGGTGCCCTTGATGTAGACCGGCTTCTTGCCTGCCTTCTTGGTGAATTCATCGCCGGCAATGATGATGGCCGAGGCACCGTCACTGATGGGTGAAACATCATAAAGCTTCAAGGGGTCGGCCAGCTTGCGCGACTTCATCACGTCATCGACGGTGATCTTCTTCGCCACCTGGGCGTTGGGATTTTTTAACGCGTTACCATGGTTTTTAACCGAAACCAGAGCCATGTCTTCTTCGGTAATACCAAACTCATTCATGTAGACCGAGGCCTGCATGGCTGCAGTGGTAACCGCATCGATGCCGAGAGGCCGGGTAAAAATAGGTTCAAACATACCGTTCGTGATCAGCCTGGTATCACTCTCTGAGCCCTTGCTGTGAGTTACGATCAGGGTGTTCTTGTAAGACCCTGATAGAATGCGGGTCAACCCATAGTAGGCGCCAAAGGTTCCGTCGCCTTCGACTGTAGAAACATTCTTACCATACGAACCGCAGGCATCGGTAACCGCCATTGATGAAATGGTGCGACCATCCCAGAAGTCATTCGATACGGTGATGACGTTATCGATATCTTTAATGTCTACCCCGGCATCATCGAGGGCCTTAGTGGTAGCCTCATAAACCATGTCGGCGAAGGTATCGCCCTTCTTGTTGCGCTCTTGCGTTGTCTGGCCTACGCCAATAATTGCTGTTTTCTGCATAATTTTTAAACGGGTTTAAAATACTTGATATCAAGTATGTGCCCTTCACGTTCTTCTCTAAATACGGCTTCAACTTTCATGCCGATTTTTACATCTTTGAAATCTACTTCTGATAAGAAATGAGGCAGGGCCTGATCGGCGCCATCGAGTTTGATTAAGGCATATATCTCGGGCGCACCGGGGGCTGCCTCGGTTTCGTAATGCCGCCTGGTAAATGCGGTCACTGTGCCGCTATTACCCAATGTTACCCAGTCGGTGACGGGCTTAAGGCTCTTAGCCGAGTTGCGCTTGGGGGGGCAGTATACATAGCCCGTATCTGGGCATTTATTACCCAGAATCTTCTGCTCATCGCGCAGGGCCCGCACGAAGCGGGTACCGGTCTCACCAATTGACCAGGTATAGGGAACCTTGATTCTACTGTGGTGTACTAAAGTCTCTTGACTCTCTCTCCAATCTGACATACAGACTTGTCTGTAAATCGATCTGCAGCGTCAAGATGTAAATGTAAATTTACATTCACATTTTTGTGCAATTTCGCTCAAAATGCTATAATTTGGCTCTTTCGGGCATAATATCCCCCTCAAAAATGGAAAAATCAGAAAAAAAACAAGAATGGGTCAAACCCACCCGCCAATCGCGCAGCAGCAACACCATGAATCGTCTGATGCAGGCCACTCTCAAATTGGCCAAAGAACGGCCCCTGTCGCAGATCACCGTACAAGAGATTGCTAAAGAAGCCGACTGTTCGGCCGCCAGCATTTACCGCCGCTTTAAAGATAAAGAGGGCCTGCTGCATGCGGCCCACCAGCACATTACCAGCAAGGCCGTTGAGATGTTTGCCAGCAACACCGCCGAAGACCTTTTAAAAGATAAAAGCCTGCCCGAGGTAGTCGATGAGATCTTTGAGATGGTCTGGTCTTATTCGAGGGAACATATGGCCATTGTACAATCAGGCGATGTGAAGATGTTTTCGAACCCGCTTTTCATGCAGCGCTTTATGCAGCTGCGCCGCAATCTGATCAACTGGTCGAAGAAACAGTTTCTCGAGCGCCGCGATCAAATCGGCCACCCCGACCCCGAGCTGGCGGTCGAGTTTGCCCTTATGCAGGCCATGGCCGCCATGACCCTGCGCATCGATACCGCCGATCTTGAGCAGGGCGACGACGCCATTGACGATGAAACCTTTCTGCGCGAAGGTAAACGGTCTTTTCTGAGTTATCTGGTTGGGGCTGGTTGATAAGAGTCGTATCGGGTTGGCTTAGCCCACGTCACGCTTGAAGCCAATTCTCTTTCCTCTTCGAATTTGCACATACCACTTAAGCATTTCTCGATTGGGCACTTTGCCCTCTCCATTGATTGAAAACCGAGCTCTTAGACCATTCAAAAAATACATGTCAACATTGCCTTTATTCTTGGCCTTTATTTTACCCCGGTATTCGCAATTGAAGAAGTACTTTACCTGTTCATAGGTCGCTCTTGAGATATTAATCTTTTCAGATACTCCCGATGATTCCATACGACTGGCCGTGTTGACTGTATCACCCCAGACATCGTATGCAAACTTCTTTGTTCCTACAACCCCGGCAACGAGAGGGCCGGTATTAATACCCAGCCGAAGCCGCCAATAAGGGAGCCCCTGTTGCTCTTTGATCTTTTTCATCTGCTTCATAAAAGCCTGAATCTCTAAGGCGGCCATGCAGCAATCGATAGAGTGAGTCTTATTCTCGACTGGCAAACCACCTGCGCACATGAATGCATCACCAATAGTTTTCAATTTTTCTAAACCATACTTTTCAGTCACTTGATCGAAATATGTAAAACACTTATCAAGCTCTGCTACGACGTCTTCGGGCGAAAAGTCTTCAGCAATCTTTGTAAAGCCAACAAAATCGGTGAATATGACAGTTGCAGAGCGGATACGCACAGGTTTCGCTTGCCCTCGTTCTTTCAGCTCTTCTGCAATTTCAGCCGGTAGGATATTCAAAAGCAATGTCTCTGATTTTTCTTTCTCTGAAATCAACTGCGCTGTGCGCTTCTCTACTGTTCGTTCTAAATTGGTGGTGGCGTTTTCAATTGTTTGCGCCATACGATTGAAAGACTGGCTGATTATACCAAGTTCATCAGATCGCTTATTGTCTATTCGATGCCCATATCGACCTCTGTTAATAGAAAATACCCCCTGTAATACGGCAGACAATGGCCTCAATAGAGCAGCATTTAGAAAAAATGGCAGAGTCACCGAAAAGAGTACAACCACAATGACCAGGGCATAGAACAGTTTCAAGCTTGGTTTATGCAAATAGACCTTGAAATCAAGTGGGTCAACTACAATCGCTACCTTTTCAGAGCCAACCTTTCCTGGTATAAACATAGCAGCAGCGCTTCGGCTAAGAGAAATATTCGATGGCAGCTCTGAAAAATTAATTTTTTTGATTGGCGGCATCTTAGCCCTTGCATAGAATACTCGGCCATCATCGCTAATGATACCAATCAGGTTTTTAAACTCTGCAAAGTCTCTCGTATTGCTGACTCTTTCTTGCCAGGTAGAGATATAGGCTTCTTCATGATCCTTTAGCACATAGTGGCATAAGCCCGGATACAGAACGACTATGATTACAATACCGATACCAAGAATCGAGCCAATAACTGTAGACTTCTCATCTGTATGACTGATGTACACAACGAATACAATAAAAAAGCCCACTGAAATGCCTATGGCCAAGGCAACATAAAGAAAGCCGACACCAATGACTCCTTTGCGAGCGAGCAGATTTAACACCGAAAACACAATGGTGAAGCTATAACCCCACACCATTCGACTCATTATCTTTGCAGTATACGTCGCCTGCAGCTTATATATCTTTGCGAGAATACCAAAGACATTTGTAATCGCAAAAAATAGTATGAAGACCCCGACAATTGCACTTTCAAGCGGATTGTCAAAATCGTATAATAGCCCCGATGGACGCAAGATTCTTTTCTGGTTTAAAGAGCTAAAGATAAACCAAATTGTTACAAGTATAGATACTATGGTAATACCGTAGACAATTACTCGAGTAAGTCTAGGGAAAAGATTCTCTCGATAATAACCGAAAAATCCAAAAGCGGCAGCATTCGCAAGCAATATTGCTGGAACAGTGATACACCGATGTAATGCCCCTATAGGATGGTATACTGAGGCTACAAAAGCATATGCCAACTGGAAAAGGGCAAAAAGGGCCCAGGAAAAAATTAAGTACCATGTGCTACGACTCTTATTCGAAATAAAGAGCAAGAAAACTACACCTGAAATACAGGCGAGAGCTGGCACAAAGGCTGTGACGGTTAAGAAATTGAAATATATCGGTAACCCAAGCCATCCATCCATTGACTGCGATAGCGTCCCTTAAGCCCTATGTCAAGATTTATAGAAGACAGCATATAACATTTAAGCGGAGGCAGTGCTCCCTAGATAAACTTGGTTGGTCCTCACGCCATAAGTCGCTGTCTGCGCATTACACTGCGTACTCTCACACTTCTCTAGATTGACTACTAATCGCTCGCATCATCGACGCCTGAACCATGCAGCTGGAAAAAACTGAATTAGTCCCGCAGTCATAACAAAGCCCCACCAGCCGACCTGGGTAATGGCTTCTAAAATAAGATGCATTGTGATTAGCCCGAGGGCCCAGAAAACCCGGGTTCTCTTGAGAAACAAAAATACAATCGCCCCAATTTCAAAAACCAGGGCAAGATAGCTTGCTAACCGCAAGAAACCATCATATTCAACAACAAAGCTTGATGCTTCAAAGCGCCCATAGAAGAGCATTGCAATCGCTGTGGCATCGCCTGATAGCCAGGCCGGGTCTGAAAGCCTGACAAAGCCAGTATAAAAATAGAATAATGCAATATGAATCTTGAACAGCAAAACCGGTAAACCCGAACCACCTTGCCTAATTTCTTTGCTATTAGAAAATAGACTGCTCAGACTCAACCGATTTGAACCAGAGTGTAAAACCACATAAACAGTAAAGATATTGATGAGGTAGGCCCAGCCCCAGAATGCCCGGGGGTTGAGGCTATGAAATAAAAAATGGCCAGCAATGACCAGGGCACCTGCCACTCTAATTTGATAACCAAGTGTAAGAGACAATGCACTTATAAGCAGCAAGCTATAAAGCGAATAGAACATCGCTGGTTCTTTCATCAGATTAATACGATCTGGCGAAAAATAGAAGAATACATCATGGGCATTTGGTAAATAAAAAACGTAGGCAAGAAAATAGACCATACCCAGTATGATTCGGGCAATGTGCATGGCTTCATTAGGCCGCTCAGAATGCAGAAACCTGTGTATTCTACTATGTATCATTTTTTTGCGGGCAGTTCATCGAGAAAACCGTTGCTCTTCGTTTAATAGGTCTGCCTTGTCTTAAACCATTATACTCTGCAAACACAGAGACTAGTTTCAGTTGGTTATACTTTAAACAGTATCCCTCGAGAAGCGCTTTTGTGCGCCGATTTGCTTCTATGTACTTAGTAGCGTATTCGATGTTGTCATTTTCAATTGATGCATGAATTGCATATAGAAGCGTATGAAAGTGAATTAAATCTAACTGATCAGTTTTGAATTGAAAACTCTGTTTTTCACAGGCGTTGCGCGTGCTTTCAAACAGGGCAACCTTTTGCCCTCTGCTATCTTCACCTTCTATTTGAGAACAAATTGAAATACTTTGCTCATCGGCAAAGGTGCCTACGAAGACCGCGATTGCCGCTTTAGTATGCAGCGCTTTGAAAACTCTCTGTGAAAAAGCCCGAATTTCATTAATCGGCGAAAAGCGTATGTTCTCAGGAATACAGGCAAAAAAAAGCAGCCACAAATGGGCTGCTGCTACTATGCTGAGAACCTTTTTTGTCAAGGTCTCTTATTCAGGTGTAGGCCCCCCGCCCAGCATTCGCTGAGTATAGATAGATTCATTGCCGGCTTCATCTCTTACCAGAACATTAAAGGTGGTCTGAGCATTAGCCAGAGTAACATTCAGAGCAGTTAGATTTGCGGTGGCTGCATTTGCGGCCGTACCAGTCTTTACTTCTGCTACAGTATCCATCTGGTCGGGCACATTGCCTGTCTTGTAGTACACAATGTATTGAAGATTTGCAGTAGCCGTAGTCTCATCGCTAGAAGCTGCCCAGCTTAGCTGAAATTGCCCGCCACCATAGACCCCGTTTATCGTCTTAGCGAGAACAGTAGGCGCTGTCGTATCTGGGTTAGCGTTGTCGCTACAACTAATACTCACATTAGTAACGTTATCTTCACTAATGGTACCACTGCCATTAGTAATGTTACAGGTCTGGTTATCTGGCTGTGTCTTAACACTTATTGTGTAAGTATCATCAGTTACAAGACCTTCAGTAAAAACCCAGGCAGTATTAGAGGTCAATGTTAATTCTTCGGCAGAATTCTGCTGAATTACCAGAGTGCCGCTCAGGCCACTGACCGTGCCGCCGACGTAATATTTGCCAGCCTCGCACACTGAAAGAGACAATATAGAAATTAAAATCAAAATCCTTTTTAAATTCATGAAAAACTCCCCTTACGTTGCTCAGTGTTCCGTTGCGAGACGCGGTGACAAATATCTTTTTTTGAGAAATGAGGGCCACTTTCTAGCTCATCGAAGATTTGAAAGGCCGAGGCTGAGGCCCGGGTGGCGACCTGTGATCATGTTATGCCGCTGATTTAAAGTTCTCAGGTGCGCAGCGGTCGCCACAGTCTGCTGCAGAGAATTTTGAAAAGCGTGGTCTTATGCGGGCAAAAAGGCGGTAGCCCCAGTCAAACAGCTGCTTGAACCCCGGCCACTTACTGATGGCTAAGAGCCACCCCAGCCCAACCCGGCTGTACATTTGCCGAAAAACCTCGACACCCTGAATCAAATTGCCCTGCTCATTAAGGCCGTGCATTGAGCCAATGAAGTCTTCAATAGTTTTGCCATAAGAGCCTGGTTTAAATTCTGGCTGGGTTATATCG
>CAZHLC010000078.1:0-4036 GCA_964532545.1 uncultured Leptospiraceae bacterium
CAGAGCTGAGATTATTAAGAAAGACAGAATTACCTTTTTATTCATAGTGTTTTCTCCTGAATTTGATATTAGACAATATAGCCCTCTATTGCAGAAGTGCACATAGGGCGTTTTGCCCTATAGCCGCGACCTGCCCTGCGAACTAAATTGAGAATATGAGTTTATCACTTATTCTGGTTGAAGATGATAACGCGGTTGGCTCGAACGTTCAATCGATGTTCGAGACAAACCCAGATTTTACGCTGCTGGCCTGGTATCAATCGGCTGAACAAATTGAGTTCGATAAACTGAATAACCCTGATTTTGTGCTGCTCGATCTCGGCCTGCCCGGTATCTCGGGGCTCGAACTCATCAGGCCATTTAAGCAGGCTGCCCCAAAATGCAAGATTTTGATTTTTACTATTTTCGATGATGACGACAAGGTCGTGCAGGCCATTCAGCTGGGCGCCGACGGATATCTTCTCAAAGACACCCCACCTGATTTAATGTTAAACCAGCTACATTCGGCCTCATTAGGGGGGGCGCCCATTTCAGCCAAACTGGCGCAGAAACTGATATCGCGTTTTCAAAGTGGGCCCACCCAGATTGAATCACCCCTCACCGAAAGAGAATCTACAGTTTTAAGCTACATCGCCCTGGGCTATAAATACAAAGACATTGCAGATGAGCTCGATGTCAGCCCCTTTACCATAAGACGCCATACTGAGAATATTTACCGCAAGCTTGAGGTCAACAGCAAGTCAGAGGCCATCATCAAGGCCCGCCGCTCTGGCTTTTTGAGCCTCGAGTGAAACCTCTCAGCTCATTGATCATTACTCTGCTCTACTGCTGGGCACCAGCCTTCGCGGCACAGAGCCTCAATGATCAACTGATGGTCTACCCTGACAAAACAAACAAGCTGACTCTAAGCGAGATCAAACAACGTCAGCATCAGTTTACCTTCTTCAAAGACTATGACCTGGCTTATTCAGACCATTACTTCTGGTTCAAGGTTACCATACCCGGTGGTGAAAAAGACCGCGAGATCTATATTGAAAATCAAGACATGTTCAATTACGAGACTGTTTTTTTTGCCGAGGGTAAAGCACCGGCGACAATCAAACAGGTGCAGCATTTCAGCACCAGAGATATTCAGCACCGCTATGTGGTTTTTAAGGCCACATTGAAGGCGAAGCGTGACAACACCTTTTACTTCAGGGTTTTCTCACACACCATTCTTATTATGAATCTGGCAATGCACGAGCCTGAAGAGTTCAAAGCACGTACGCCCGGTGAGTACCATTTACTGGGTATTTTTCTGGGTGCCATTCTGATTATGGCCATCTACAATTTAAGTCTGGGAATCATGATCAGAGACCCCGCCTATCTGTTCTATGCACTCTACTCTCTGAGCACGGCCGCCTATATGGTTACTGAAGATGGCCTGCTGCTTCATTTTTTTCTCGGCAATGGTCAGTACTTTGGCGTGATTTCGATTTTTATCTACTGCTGCATTGGGCTCTCTGGCCTGCTGTTCTTACGCAACTTCTCTCTGGTGAAAGAGTTTGCGCCCTGGCTTGACCGGCTGCTATTTTACTACTCAGTTTTATGGGCTGCTACTTTTATTATTGTATTCTTACCGTTGCATCACTTCACCAGACTGGTACTGGTTAACGGCAATTTCTTACTGCTGTTCATTGTTTCTTTTTTCGTGATGATCTACGGTACTATTCTGGGGCGAAAACAGGCGCGCATCTTACTCATTGCCTTCTCAATATTTCTAGTTATGGCCAGCTACCGCCTGATCTCAGTATACGCATTCGGCATGGCAAACCTCATAGTCGAACATGGCGTTAAAATTGGTGTTATTCTCGAGCTTACCATTCTGTCGGTGGCCCTGGCCAACCGCTACAACGATTTGAAAAAGCAGTTTTTTGATACCAAGCTGAAGTTTTTCAGTGAGAAAGAGAATTTCAGCCGTGAGATTCATGACACGATCGGAACCCAAATCACTTCAACCCTGATGTCACTGCGTCAGAATGCCGAGAGAAACCATCTTGAGGCAAGACTGGCCAACATATTAGAAGATACCCGCGACTTTGCTTCTGTATTAAACCTGCGCGAAGACAGTGAACGCAGCTTTTCGCAAGAGGTGTATAACTATTTTGAGAATTTTAAAAACCTATCCAGCCTTGACAGCCGGCTCGAATTTGACGAGCAGCTCAATGCCGCCAGTGTAAAAGCCCGTATTCACAGCCTGAGAATACTGCAAGAGTGGGTAAACAACTGCATGCGCCACGGCAAAACGAAATTGCTTCATATCAGGCTGATGCGAAGCGATCACAAAAAGTCGACCATGCTGATGTTAGTTACGAGTAATGGCGCACCCTTCTCTTTCTCATTGAAAACAGACATCAAATCAATGGGTCAGGGGTTAAAGAATATTCAATATCGCTGTAAGAAACTTCAGGGTAATCTTCGCTGTATTCACTATAGGGGTAGAAATTACTTCCTGCTGAAAATTCCATTGTGAAGCGGCAAAGAAACGGTAGTGACCTATGAATTGCTAATCTAAATACATTGGCAGGGTGCGGCCTATCTTTTCTTTTTGATCATCTCAAGAAATTCTTGTGAAGGCACCCGGCCGGTCTCATCGGCACTGTATTCGGGTTTGAACCGATTGAGAAAGTACATGTCAATCTCGCCCTTGTTTTTGGCGGCGATTTTACCCCGGTGTTCACATTCGAAGTAGTCTTTGACGATATCATAGGTCTGCTGCGAGATATTCACCCTGCCGGTGTCACCACTCGATTCCATGCGGCTGGCCGTGTTGACGGTATCACCCCAGATGTCATAGGCAAACTTGTTCTTGCCCACGACACCGGCTACTACCGGGCCCGTGTGTACGCCGAGCCTGAGTTCCCAATAAGGTAGATTCTCTTTTTTTTTCTCTTCTTTCAGCTTCATCATGAAGTTCTGTATTTCAAGAGCTGCGAGGCAGACATCGAGGGGGTGACTGTTGTTGGCATTGGGTAGACCACCGGCGCACATGTAAGAGTCACCAATGGTTTTGATCTTTTCGAGATTATTTCTTTCCATTACTTCATCGAAGTAATAAAAGCAGTTATCAAGGTCTTCAAGTAACTCACTGGCCTTGAGTTTCTCTGCAACCTGAGTAAACCCCTTGAAGTCAGTAAACAACACCGTGACTGACTCGTAACGGCGGGGCTCGGCCTTACCATGTTTTTTCAACTCTTCTGCCGTTTCTTCGGGTAGAATATTCAGCAGCAGCTGGTCAGATTTTTCTTTTTCAGCAGCAAGATCGCGGGTTCGCTCTTGCACCTTCACCTCGAGCGAATTACGTTCTTTCTCAAGCTCTTCATAAGCACGGGCATTATCAAGTGAAATGCCCGCCAGAGAACAGAAAGCCGATAAAAGATCTTCATCGGCCTCGTTAAAGGGGGTGCCATCATGTTTATTGAGAACCTGTATGGCACCAATGATTTCAGTTTTGGGGTTGCGAATGGCCATACACAAAATAGAGCGGGTACGATACCCTGTCTGGGTATCAAAATCAGAATTAAAACGTTCATCGCTGTAGGCATCGGGTATATTTGCGGTCTCACCGGTCTGGGCCACATCACCTACAATACCATGACCCAGGGGCAGGCGAATCTCTGACATACCCTGGGCAACCCTTGACCAGATTTCATTGTTTTCTTCATCAACCAGAAACAATGAAGAGCGATCGGCCTGCATTACCTGGGTTACGCTGGCGATGATTTTCTCAAGCAGCGCCCCCAGATCAATTTCAGCCATAATCGAGCGGGCCACATCCATAAGCATTGAAAGCTTATCGAGCTGGTTCACCACCTTTTCATAGTAGGCGGCTTTGAGAACCTTGCGGTTACCATCTTGTACGATAACCCCCGGCAAAACATCGGTGCTGCGACGGCCGTATTGAACCACAATATCGTTTTCTATTTTATCATTTTGGCCCATGTAATATCTTTTAATTATCGGCTAATCTGTTTTAGAACTCGACTTGTAATCGGGC
>CAZHLC010000078.1:4136-10170 GCA_964532545.1 uncultured Leptospiraceae bacterium
GTAATATCTTTTAATTATCGGCTAATCTGTTTTAGAACTCGACTTGTAATCGGGCCGCCCTGGCCCAACCTGAAAATTTTAAAGCTGGTTACCGTAATAGAATACTGTATCAGCAAATCAGATAAATTGCGAAGAAGTGACAGATACTGCCAGCCAAAACAAATATGTGCCAGATTACATGAAAGAAAGGCAGGTAGTCGAGAGCAAAAAAGATAGTGCCGAGGCTGTAACTGAGGCCCCCAATAAGCAGAAAATTCAGACTGGTATCGTTCAGGTTTTCTACAAGAATGCCTGCGAACGGTATCGCCGCCCACCCCATCAAAAGATAAAAGAAAAGCGAAAACCGGGGAAAGCGCATGCCCCAGAATACTTTCTTAAGAATACCGATAATGGCCAGACCCCAGATTAACCCAAATAAAACCCAGCCTGTGGCAGTGGGTAGCACCAGCAGTGCAAAAGGCGTGTAGGTTGCGGCAATCAAGATATAAATCGCGCAGTGATCAAGCATATTAAAGAAAGAGCTATGCTTTGTTGTTGCAAAACTGTGATATAACGTTGAGGCAAGGTAGAGTATAACCAGACCGCTGCCAAAAACAACCACCGCTACAATGCCGCCGGCAGGGCCATCTGCCGACTTAACGGCCAGTAAAACCAGGGCCGTAGCGGCTAAGGCTGAGCCAATACCATGAGTAATGCTGTTAAAGATTTCTTCAAGCTGAATAAGCCTGCCCGGTTTCTGCAAAGTAAGTTCACGAAGCATATAACTATGACAGCGCAAACCCCGATGGTGTTGCAATTTATTCTACGCCCTGCAACAAAGTCACAGCCCGGGCGGCCTTAAACCCAGAGCTCAATCGGCCCCCGGTGAACCAGGGCGCGCAGAATATCACTGCGGGTAATAATGCCGCTAAGAGTATCTTTTTCTAAAATGGGCAGGGCGCCAATTCGTTCTTCAAACATAACCCTGGCGAGGTCATGAATGGTGGTTTCTTCAGCGGCAGTTAAAACCTCATGGCTCATGTAGTCTTTGATTTGAGAAGCCTGCCCCTGATTAATATGGGCCAGAATATCGCGGTCAGAGAGAATGCCCACCAGCCGGCCCATTTCGACGATTGGCACATGGCGAAAACGCCGTTCTACAAAGAGGCTCTGTGCTTCTAGTAGACTTGCTTCTTTGTGAAGAGTAATCACAGGTGAGCTCATAATTTGATGAGCAAAAATAACCTTAATCTTTTCATTTGATTGCGTGTTTTCTTCATAGGCCCGCTGTGCCAGGGCTTTTTGAAAGGTCGATTGCCCCTGCGAAGTGCTCTGCCCTTCGACTGTTTTGTCTGATGCGGCCTGAGTCTGTGACCCCCGCCGCATCTTATTCAAAGCAGGTTTATGAATTAATGAATCAAGGGTAGCCTCGCGCCTGACAATATCACCTTTATCATACAATGAAAAACTCATGGTTCTTTAACCATCAATGTGACACAGGGCGGCTTAGCTGCCAATAGAAAAAGCACCTGGAAAAACCTTGCTTTCGATTTCAGTTCAGCTGGGTCAAAGAAATCATAAGAAGCCACTAAGCGGGCTGATTAGCCCTGGCCTTTGAACCCGCCTTTCGAGCCGTAAACATAATGGCCTCTTTAGGCCTGAGAGTGAACAGTGGCTCGAGCTCGACCTGGTTGCCCATATGCTGCAACTCAAAGTTTTTTAAGAAGTACCAGGCAATCAGCAGCATTTCTTGCTCGGCAAATGACTTACCAATACAGATGCGCGGGCCGGCCCCAAAGGGTAGATAACTGAACTTTGGCCTTGCCTTAACAGCTTGCTCTGAAAAGTGCTCGGGGTAAAACTGAGCAGGGCGCTCATAATACTGGGGGTCTGTGTGGGTAAGAATAATGGGCATCGAAATATCAATGTCTTTTTTAATAAGGTAACCGCCAATCTCGTCATCTGCAAGAGCCCTGCGCCCCACAATCCAGGCGGGGGGGTTAATACGAAGGTTCTCAAGAATAACCATGGTGGTATAGGGTAGCCTGGCAAGGTCGGCTACTGTTGCAATTTCAACCGAGCGCACCTCATCAGCAACCTGCCGATACACTTCTGGGTTGGCCGCCAGGTTGGTAAAGAACATGGTCATGGCCATGGCGGTAGTTTCATGGCCGGCCAGAAAGATTGTCATTAATTCATCGCGCAGCTCTTTATCGCTCATACCCTCACCGGTTTCTTCATCTTTTGATAGAATCAGGGCCGTCAGAAGGTCTTTAGACATCTGCGCCGGGCTTGCGCTGCGGCGCTCACTGATAATGTTATACATCAGGCGGTTAAGGCGACCACTGTACATCATGAACTTGAGGTTTTCAGGTGTGGGTACCAGAACAGGCATATTAAAGTTGCGGCGAATTCGATCGCTGGCAAATTCATTTAAAAAAGCCAGAGCTTCGGCTACATTACCTGCTTCTTTGCTGAGATTCATACTGAACATGGCGTCGGCAATGATGTTCATAGTGAGTCGCATCATCTCATCGTGCATGTTAAAGGGTTCACTCTGCTGTGCCCATTCATCGCCCATGGTGCTGCAATGCTTGAGCATCATGTCTGAAAAGAGTGCTACCTGGCTTTTTAGAAAGGCTGGTTGGGCCAGTTTTCGTTGCCTCTTCCAGAAACTACCTTCACTGTTAAGCATACCCTGGCCAAGAAACAGCTCGGCCTTTTCATAGGGGCTGCCCTTGCGGTAGTTCTGGTAATTTTCTGACAGAACGTGGCGAAAGTATTCTGGTTTAAAAAGAAAATAGTTCTCACGTATAAAAATATCAAGAAAAACAATATCGCCATACTCTTTGCGCATTGCCACGAAGAGATCAATGGGGTTAGCCTGGGCTGTGCTTAAGGCCCGTAAGAGCGCATTGAAGCCAGCCGGGCCAGGTGGGTTAGGTAAAGCCATGATTTCGAAGCCTCAAAAACCCAGAGCAAAATGTCAATAAGTAAGCCATCAACTGATTGTACTAAATCTACTGGCCCTCTCAAAATCGTCTGAAACAAGAACCTTAACCATGTCTAGACCTGATATTCTACTCTACACGGCCGCAACAATGAATGGGTGGAAGCCCCTGATCTTCTTAGAAGAAGCAGCCGTCGAATACGAACTCTATCATGTCAGTTTCTCAAAACGTGAGCAGAAATCAGACTGGTATCTTAAACTGAACCCCAATGGGCGCATACCCACCATTGTTGATCGCTCTGAAGACGACTTTGTGGTGTTTGAGTCGGGGGCGATCTTATGGTATCTGGCCCATAAATACCAGCGGTTTCTACCCCAATCACAGAAGCAGCGTTCAGAGGTTTTACAGTGGGTCATGTTTCAAATGGCCGGCATCGGCCCCATGCTGGGCCAGGCCATGTATTTTCAACGTATTGCCGAACCCCACGGTCATCGCGATGAGTTTGCCACTAAACGCTACGTCAAAGAATCAAGGCGCCTGCTTGAAGTATTAGACACCCGCCTGGCCCAGAGCGAATACCTGGTGGGCGATGATTTCAGCATCGCCGATATCACCACCTACCCCTGGGCCCGCTCTTATTATTGGGCCAAAGTATCAGTTGAAGGCCTTGAGCATTTGCAGCGCTGGCTAGAGCTTATTGACGAGCGGCCTGCGACTCAGAAAGCCCTGGCCCTGCCCGAGCCCAATCGGGCTTTTTTCGGCGAAGGTGATGTTGAGGCCGGCCAGGCAGCCAACGCTGCGCGCTTCAGCAAAGACATAAACAGCCAATAATAATTTAAACCTTGACGGCTTCGAAAACTCTTCACTCTCTAAAGAAAGCTTAGCTAAAAAGAAAGGAAAATTCAATGAACCCATTTGAGCACACCCAATACTACGCCAAAAAGAAATTCTGGAAATTATTCGGGGGTGAAATACGAATTTTCACCGCTGACAAGCAGACGTTATTATTCTTTGTAAAACAGAAGGCCTTTAAGTTAAAAGAAGACATCACAGTATTCGCCGATGAAGCCCAGACCCAGCCCGTGCTGAAAATTCAGGCCCGCAGCATTATCGACTTCTCGGCGGCATATGACATTGTCGATGTGGCCAATAACCAGAAAGTCGGCGCCCTGCGCCGTAAGGGTCTGAAGTCAATACTCAAAGACAGCTGGCAGATTCTTGATAACGATGATCGTGAAATTGGTTCAGTCTCTGAAGACAGCATGGGTATGGCACTGTTACGCCGTTTTTTAACCAATCTAATTCCCCAGTCTTTTGACATTATGCTGGGTGAAACAAAGGTGGGGCTGCTCAAGCAGACCTTTAACCCCTTTGTACCCCAGTTTCAGGTTGACTTTTCGGCCGACACCAGCAACCAGCTAGACCGCCGCCTGGGTATTGGCACAGTTGTATTGCTGCAGGTCATCGAAGGCCGCCAGAATTAACCCTGACTATCAAAGAATCAGAATCAGCATTTGCTAACCCCTTCAGGGTTTTAACCCAGCGCCCTGCTCTGCCCCGCACCCTGGGTGAGTATGCGCTGCTTATTGCCAACCTGCTGCCGGTTTTTGGGGCTATCTTTCTGGGTTGGCAAACCGAAAGTTTTATCTGGGTCTACTGGGCTGAAAGCGCCATTGTGGGCCTTTATCACATAGCAAAAGTAATACTCACAAATGGGCGCATAGCAAGGCTATGGGTGCCCTTCTTCTTTGTTCACTTTGGGCTTTTCATGGGAGTACATGCGGTCTTCTTAAACCTGCTGACGGGTTTCAGCGTTGATCGCATTCGGGTGGCAGATTATCTTATACCCCTGGCTGCCTTGCTGGCCAGTCACGGGCTGAGTTTTTTACGCCATTTTGTACATGGTGACGAAAGGCAACATCTCTCGCCCCAAGACAAACAGACCCAGGCAAAGCTGTTTTATGAGAACAAAAAAGAAAACTACAGGTTGCCCCTGCTGAAACCACTTTCAAAACTGATGATGCAGCCCTACCGGCGCATAATTGTAGTTCACTTGCTGATCTTTATTGCATTTATTCCGGGGCTGCTGTTTCGCTCTGCGCTGCCTGCTTTTTTAATTCTGGTAGGCATGAAGATCTATTCAGATCTGCTTTATCATCAAGATGAACATGGCCTGCTGAGCTCAGGTCATGTCGCCACCTGAAGGGGTCAGTTCAATGGCAGCAAACAACAGCTTTCACACCTTTCGCGACGATGCCCTGGGTAACCACGACTGTGTGGGTCTGGCAGAGGTGTTAAGCAGAAAAGAAGTTTCGCTGCTTGAAGTAACCGAAGCTGCTATCAAAAGAACCCAAGACTGCGTCGCCGTGATAAACCCCATAGCTGAAGAACACTTTGAGCGGGCACTGCAGAATGCCAGAGCACAATCAAATGCTTATTCACAGATTAAGCCCGTGAATGTTTTTAAAGGGTTACCATCGTTTATAAAAGACAACGAAGAGGTGGCCGGCATGTCAAGCCGCCAGGGCAGCCTGGCGACCACCCCGAAGCCGGCCAAAAAGAGCAGCCCCTTTGTTGAGCAATACCTGAGCCTTGGCCTCAACATACTGGGCAAAACAACTATGCCCGAATTTGGCTTCAGCGGCATTACCGAATCAAAGCTGCATGGCCCCACCCGTAACCCCTACAATACCGGGCGCAGCCCCGGTGGCTCATCGGGGGGCTCAGCCGCTCTGGTGGCCGCAGGTGCCGTACCCATTGCCCATGGCAATGATGGCGGGGGCTCGATACGCATACCCGCAGCCTGCTGTGGGCTGGTGGGTCTTCGCCCCACCCGCGGGCGCCTGCGCCATATGCAGGGCAGCGAATTTATGCCCATCAACCTCATCAGTCAAGGGGCCCTGACCCGCACTGTGCGCGACACCGCCCACTTCATTCACCAGATGGAATTCGCCCATCAAGAGCGACACCTGCCCACTGTGGGGCTGGTTGAGCACCCATCACATAAGCGCCTGAAGGTTGCTTTTTTTATTGATAACCCTGAAGCGGGTGCGGTCGATTCTGCTGTAGAAAATACAGTGAAAGAAACCGCCCAGCTGCTGCAG
>CAZHLC010000079.1:0-1317 GCA_964532545.1 uncultured Leptospiraceae bacterium
AAAGCAGGTCGTTATTACCTATGCTGACCTCATCTGCAAAGTAGGCCGGCCAGCCACCGGGCACACCGAAGGTGACCACGGTTAATCTGTTAATGGCGCCGAATTTAATTTGATCGCGGGGTAGACTGTAGAGGCGGTGTTTGTCATAGTGAAAGCGGCTGATATCTGCAGGGTCGCCAGTTTCTGCTATCAGCCGGCCGTTAAGATAGGTTTTGTCTGGGCCGTATATAATGCCCAGGTCGGCTGCCAGGTTCTGTTTATACTCAGCCGGAATTGTAAAAAAGAATTCATGAACCATGACCTCGTCAAAACCGCTGGTAAACAGGTGATCTGGTGCCTGGGGTACCTGTGATATGAGATAATTGTTTTCTTTAAATAAGAGCGGGTTATAGCTTTTGAAGGCCTCACGTGTGAGCGGCCTTAAGTAGGCTGGCCCGCTGATCACTGCACCCTGATTGATGCTGGCCACTCTGAGGCGATTAAGCATTGAGCTTAACTTCTGCAGGCCCGCACTGTCGGCCAGATAAACCGAAGGCCTGCCCCGGAGCAGCCCGGTACTGAACTTGAGGCAGAGACGGCCTGCCTCAACATTTTCAGTGATGGCATAAACTATCTGGCCTTTTTGACCCGGTTGGGCTGCCAGTATGTTTTCGTTGAACGTTACACTGCTTAATGCCAGGTTGCGGGTAAAAAGAAAAAGTTTTTGTGAGGGCAGGCTGCTGAACTCTTTACAGATAGGGGTTCGCTTTTCTGCCGCGGTAAAAAAAGACAGGGTTTCGCCCGTCTCACTCTGCAGCCATCGGCTCTGTAGCTCAACCAACACACCGTCGGGCACATTGGCCAGCGCAGGCAGGGCAAAGAGACATAACAATAAGCAGCGAAGCAGCACCAGAATCAAGTGCCAGTACACGCTGTTTTCTGTAAAATGGTTTTATTTACGGGTTTGAGCGACCTTTGAACACAATCTGCAGATCGCTGATCTGCACAGCGTGACCCAGCTGGGCTTTCATGGCATGCTGGGCCTGTTCGATAACTTTGCTGTCATTGATGCCATGGGGGTCGATGTCAGTAAGTGCGCCAGTGCCTTCATCTACAAAGTGAAAATGATGGCTGGTGTTTGAATCGTAGATTTTCATGGTAGGTGTAATGTGCAGTTCGTTCAGCAAACCTACTTCAACAAAAAGATTCAGGTTATTATAGACAGTGGCTCTTGAGACTTTTGAGAATTCGCGATTTACAAGTTTAAAAACATCTTCGGCGGTTAAATGCTGGGCCCGTTTCAGTAGAAGATGGGCCATTTCAACCCGTTGCGAAGTC